>CAJKRH010000107.1 GCA_905202255.1 uncultured Ruminococcus sp. | reverse complement strand
GGGACGGTCGGGGCACTTTGTTCGCACTGGTCGCCGCGAGGCGACAGAAAGAGTTTAAAAGAGGAACACTTTCCTCTTTTTGACTTTTGCCGCGCTTTTCGTCAGTGAAAAGCGCGATAGGAGAAAAATTATTTCAGAATTTACATAAGGAGATGAATAAATTATGGCAGTAGCAAAGAAAAAAACCGCGGCGGCAAGACCTGTTGCCGATGGAGATAAGAAAAAAGCACTTGAAACGGCTCTTGCCCAGATAGAAAAGGATTTCGGCAAGGGCACGATAATGAAGCTCGGCGAAAATACGCATATGCAGGTGGATTCCATACCTACAGGCTCGCTCACGCTTGACCTTGCGCTCGGTATCGGCGGCATTCCGCGCGGCAGAATCATAGAGATATTCGGGCCCGAATCCTCCGGTAAAACAACTGTTGCTCTCCATGTGGTAGCCGAGGTACAGAGAATGGGCGGCGAAGCGGCATTTATTGATGCCGAGCACGCGCTCGATCCTGTTTATGCCAAGGCACTGGGCGTGGATATAGACAGTCTGCTTGTATCTCAGCCGGACAGCGGCGAGCAGGCACTGGAAATAACAGAAGCACTCGTGCGCTCGGGCGCAATTGATGTTATAGTAGTCGACAGCGTTGCCGCGCTCGTTCCCCAGCAGGAAATAGACGGCGTAATGGGTGCTTCCCATGTGGGACTTCAGGCGCGACTTATGTCGCAGGCGCTCCGTAAGCTTTCCGGTGCTATCGCAAAGACCGGCTGTGCCGTAATATTCATAAATCAGCTCCGTGAAAAGGTCAATGTAATGTACGGCAATCCCGAGACAACCACGGGCGGCAGGGCGTTGAAATTCTATGCCTCTGTGCGTATCGATGTCCGCAAGACGGAAAATCTCAAGCAGGGCAGCGAGGTTTACGGTAGCAGAGTAAAGTGCAAAGTCGTAAAAAACAAAGTTGCACCGCCTTTCAAAATAGCGGAATTTGACATTCTCTACGGCAAGGGCATATCAAAATCAAGCGAAATACTCGATATCGGCACGGAACTGGGCATAATCGCCAAGAGCGGTTCATGGTTCAGCTATAACGGCGAGCGTATCGGTCAGGGCAAGGAAAATGCACGCAAGACAATAGAAGAAAACCGCGCGCTCATGGAAGAAATAGAAAAGAAAATCAAGGCACAGAGCGATGAGATAGAAATAGCCGAAGAAGCTTATTCTCTCGATGAGGATGAAGATGAAGAGGGCGATAACTTCGATATCAAACTGCTCGATGTGGAAGCCGACGAATAATGGAAGCTTATATAGTGAAAATCTCACCCGCCGCAGGGGGAGAAGAACTTGCACTCACTATAGAAATAACCGATGAAAAAGGACTGCGCCGCGAAAATTACTGCATAGCGGCGCAGTATTTCCGTGAGACGACACTTCCCTCTCATATTGATGCACCGTATGCGGCAGATGCGGAGCTGCTCTCGCAGATACGCTATCTTTCACTTCGCACGGAGGCTGTCCGCGCAGGTCTGCGCCTGCTTGAATTTTCTTTCAATACAAAGAAAAATCTGCGCAGCAAACTGATACGCAAAGGCTTTCCGCCAGAGAGCGCGGATGAAGCTGTGGCGTTTTTCTCCGAAAACGGTTATATAGATGAGGCGGGGCAGGCGGAAATGCTCGCGGAAGAACTTGCCGAGAAGAAAAAATACGGCAAAAACCGCATAAAAACAGAACTTTTTGCAAAAGGTTTTGAGAGCGATGTCATCAGGGAAACCCTCGAAAATGCCGAGATAGATTTCCCGGGGCACTGCGCCGAGAGAATAGAAATGATGGGCGGCAGGGTGATTTTCGCCGAACCGAAAAGCAAGCAAAAGGCGATGGCGGCACTTCTCCGCTATGGCTATAGCTATGATGATGTGCGTGAGGCACTGCGCAGGAGATGAATACCGCTCCGCGCGACTTTTTCTCTGAAATTTTTTGCGCACCATAAAGTTTTCGCCCGCCACACAGTAGCTTTCGCCCGCCTTTTTCAAAAGGCGGTGTCGTCCACCGACAGCGGTGGTCGCGCT
>CAJKRH010000106.1 GCA_905202255.1 uncultured Ruminococcus sp. | reverse complement strand
AAGAATCCTCTGAGCTGGCATCGCTGATGCTTACCAAGGATTTCTTCAAAAAGATCATCGTTCGCATGGATGTGCCGCACAATTTTTATGATGAAAACGGCATCTTCCACTGCAATCTGATCGACCTGCTGCTTGGCCGGGTAGAATTGTTCTGACAAAATAACTCATATATCTATTAGGAGTGACCTTTCGGGGTCGCTCCTTTTTCATACTACCAAGCATGCTCTCATCGAGAACTTCGGACATTATTGCACCGAGTATGAGGAGATGATTATCTTCAAATAAAGATTTTGCTATATTTCAATGGTCCGGCATCCATTGAAAACTTGCTGATGTTATCATGCAACTTTTCAATGGCATATTCATACGCCGCCGGTGCCGGTGAGAGTGTAAAAGGTATCTGCGAGCCTATTATTCGGCTCGGCGCAAGCCATGCGGACACTATACAAAAAGCCGAACCTGCCGAAGTCTTTAATAACAGATGCTGCGATTTTTTAACTTTGCTCTTGAATTAAGCTCATCAGGCGTTCTCCTTTGCTTCAACAAACCACTTGTCGCCTTCATGGAAAAGAAACGACTCCTTTCCTCGGATCATGACTGTGTAACGGATGCCGCCACCGCCCACCTTTTTGGATGATGCACGGCATTTATATAGAATTTGATCGATTTGAAAAATCAGACCGTTATTCCAGCGTATGAGCCGTGGACGAATTACGCCCTCTTCATCGACGTCGAGATTTACCGAAACATACGCTTTTCTGCATTTTGAGCAGTCCATAAGCTACCTCCATTCATAAAAAGCCGCCTTTTTTGCGTTAATTTTCTCAAAGCTATTGACACACATTTCGTTCGTGTGGTATAGTTTTAACGAACAAGACATTCGTGCGGACTTAATATAGCAGAACAAAGCGTTCGTGTCAATACGAATGACGAAAGTTTTGTTCGTGTTTGTGAAAAGCCAAAGAAGGAGGTGCCTTATGGGATTTAAAGAAAGGCTTAAAGAAAAGCGGGCAGAGGCGAATATGACGCAGGCTGCTCTCGCCGAAAAAGTCTCCGTTACGGCAAGGACGATTCAGAATTATGAGCTCGGCACTCGAAAGCCGACGAAATACGACATTGTAAAAAAGCTTGCCGAAGCTCTAAACACGACGCCGGAGTACCTTCTCGGTAACGGCGGAATGCTTGTACTCACGGCGCAGGAACAGGGCGGCGCAAAAGCGGCGCGTGAGATAGATGAGCTGGTGAGTGAAGTCACCGGTATGTTCGCGGGTGGCAAACTCAGTGAGGATGCGCTTGACGGCGCAATGCAGGCGCTTACCAGAGCCTATTGGATCGCAAAGGAAAACAACAGGAAGTATACGCCGAAAAAATATCGGAAAGAGCGGATAGAGAAATAAGTCCGTATTTTGGCACAGCATGATTTTTATAATGGGTAATGACTATCGGCGAGCGGGGGTGGTGCGATGAATGCCGAACAGTTATCAAAGGTTGGCAGCGATCTTGTACGGCGCTGCGGCACACGAGATCCTTTTCAGATAGCAAAAGAGCTGGGGATTATTGTTTTGGATGATTGCGAGAATTTCGGCCGGCTCAAAGGAATGTATCGCGTTATTAAGAAGAATCGTTTTATTTTTTTGAATAAGGATTTAAGCCTGCAGACAAAGCGTATTGTATGCGCTCATGAGATCGGCCACGACAGGCTGCACCGCACGCTTGCAAAAGGCGACGGACTGCAGGAATTTGTGCTCTACCAAATGAATTCTACCCCCGAATATGAGGCAAACATCGTTGCGGCAGATATATTGCTCAATTCCGATGAGGTGCTTGAGTATATCTATGACCGTGGGTACACATCGGCGCAGATCGCGCAGGCGATGAATACGGATATCAACTTGGTTGCCTTAAAGATCGCGCATTTGGCGGAGACGGGGCATGACCTTCGCCGGACAGATTATCGGAGCGATTTTTTGAAATAAAAAGGGGAGTATGACAAGAAGCGAAGTTATGAACGGTTTGCGCCGAGCTGCAAAGGCGCAAAGCTGATGGACGGCAAGGTCTTCAAGGGCAG
>CAJKRH010000105.1 GCA_905202255.1 uncultured Ruminococcus sp. | reverse complement strand
TTTTTGTCCTTTTCGTTCTTTTCGGACAAGCGAAAAGAACACTATAAGAAAAGTTTCTTTATGCTTCTTCGCGGGCGAACAATGTTCGCCCCCCTGTCTCGGCGACGCCAACACACATGCTTCGCATATGTGTTAATTCCCCTACAATATAAAATCCAAGTACAGCCAACAAACAAAATAAAAAACCCTTTCATAAATCACAAAACGGAGGTAAAAATGGGACTCGGAACAATCAACAAAACTATTTCACTGCTGACTCGTCTTATCGACGACAAAACTACAACAGAACCGATACTGGAGTTTTCACCGCAGAAGCCTTCTCTTCCGAAAGCACCCGTATCGTCACCGCTTCCGCGCACATCTCCCGAAAGCGTGGGTATTTCTTCCGCCTATATAGCGGAATTTCTGACCGCGCTCGAGCTGGATAAGAGCCTGAATATGCACACCGTGACTATACTGCGGCACGGCAAGGTGATATGCGAAGCGGGCTTCGGCGCATACAATACGCAATATTTTTCCAGTACATTTTCTGAATGTAAGAGCATCACATCGCTTGCGATAGGCATACTTATCGGCGATGGCAAGCTGCGTCTCGACGAAAAAGTGATTGATATGTTTCCCGATGATGACAGCGCCATGGCAAAATTAAAATATAAAAATCTCACAGTTGAAGATTTGCTTACCATGCGCTCGGGTGCTACCTTTGCCGAGGCGGGCTCCATGGCGGATTCCTCATGGATAAAGGCGTTTTTCTCCTCCTCCGTCAAGGGCGATATCGGCGAAACCTTCAATTACAACAGCCTGAATACATATATGCTCTCCGCGATAGTAAAACAGAAAAGCGGCAAAAACCTGCTTGATTTTCTGCGCGAACGCCTCTTTGATGAGATGGATATACAGGGCATTTTCTGGGAAAAAAGCCCCGAGGGCATAGAAAAAGGCGGCTGGGGACTATATATCCGACCCGAGGATATGGCAAAAATAGGACTTCTCGTAATGCAGGGCGGCAAATGGAACGGCAAACAGCTCGTTCCCGCAGGATATATCAAACTTGCCACAGCAAAGCATTCCACAGCGCCGAAGTCCTGCGGCGATTTCAACTACGGTTATCAGATATGGTGCGGGCGCGAGCATAATGTTTTCCTTTTCAACGGAATGTTCGGGCAGAACACAATGTGCTTCCCCGATAATGATATCATCATTGTTTCCACAGCGGGCAATAACGAATTTTTCCAGCAAAGCTCATATTACAGATATGCGATAAAATATTTTTGCCGAAGTTTCCCCGAGACGGTACCCGCAAGCAGACATGATGTCAAACTGCTTGACGGCGTTATCACCCGCCTTTCGGGGCAGGAACGGCTCACTCTTTCCATGCACAGAAAGCAAATCATCATGCAGAAGCGCATGAAGGCACTGGACGGCATAACATTTCTCCCCGATGAGCCGCGCGCCGCTTCGCTCGGGCTTTTACCCATGCTTCTCCAGGCAACGCAGAATAATTATACAAAAGGCACGAAGAAAATCTCGATAGCATTTGAGGAAGAAGTGCCGTATATGCTCTACGAAGAGGCGGATTCCTCTTTCAAAGTGCCGCTCGGCATCGGCAAATCGCTCTTTACCGAGCTTGATTTTCACGGCGAGCCGTACAAGGTGGCATCGCGTGCGGTGCTGACAAAAAATGAAGATGATGAGTGGATGTTTCAAAATCGGGAAGATGGAAACTGTCCGTTCTGGAACGCAGAAAAACTCTGTGACTTACAAATACAAGCTGGAGAACGCCTGCTCTGTGATACCTGTCGACAGTTTCCACGCATTCCGCAGGATTATACGCTTTTTACAGAGCATGTGCTCTCGCTTGCCTGTCCAGAGGCTGCCCGTCTAGTTCTAACGCAAACAGAACCGTTCCAAGCAATTCCGCTCACACAAGCTGAACCATCTGAGCCCATCAACGAAGCGGAACTCCCCTATTCCTTGAACTGGATGAACTGCCTGCTTGAAACTCGTGCCGTCCTACTGCAATTGTTTCAGGAAACAAGCATTCCGCTTGCAGAGGCTCTCTGTTACGGGTTGCACTATGTACAGCAGTTTCAAGATTGGATTGAAGAAAAGACAGACGACTTTCCAGAATTACAGCCCATCCCCAGCAAGCC
>CAJKRH010000104.1 GCA_905202255.1 uncultured Ruminococcus sp. | reverse complement strand
TTTTCTTTTGCATATGCAGGCGCAAAAGAAAAAGCTATCAAAAAGAAAAGCGCCGGTAGAGAGATTTCGCACTCTGCGGAGCGCGACCACCGCTGTCGGTGGACGACACCGCCTTTTGAAAAAGGCGGGCGAAAACTTTAATTTGCGAAAACTTTATTGAAGACAAAAATCACATTATGCAAAAAGGCAGGAGAACCTGCCTTTTTCATTATTTTGCATATTCGATAGCGCGGCTTTCGCGTATCACATTTACCTTGATTTGACCCGGATATTCCAGTTCTTCTTCAATTTTCTTTACGATATCGCGAGCCACAATAACCATCTGGTCATCATTGACCTGTTCGGGCTTAACCATTATGCGGATTTCTCTGCCTGCCTGAACGGCATATGATTTCTCAACGCCGGGGAAGCTGTTTGAAATCTCTTCGAGGCGCTGGAGACGCTTGATATAGCTCTCAAGATCCTCACGGCGCGCACCGGGACGGGCTGCCGAAATAGCATCTGCCGCCTGAACGATAACAGCAACGATAGTCTGCGGTTCAACATCGCCGTGATGCGCTTCGATAGCATGAATAACGGCTTTGCTTTCCTTATATTTCTTCGCGATTTCAACACCGAGCTGAATATGTGAGCCCTCAACTTCCTGTGTGAGTGCCTTGCCGATATCGTGGAGCAAGCCCGCACGCTTTGCAAGAACAGTATCAACACCGAGCTCGCTTGCTATCATACCGCAAAGATGAGCAACTTCTATCGAATGAGTAAGAACATTCTGCCCGTAGCTTGTACGGAATTTAAGTCTGCCGAGGAAGCGGATAAGATCGGGATGAAGCCCGTTTACACCGACTTCAAAGGTAGCTCTTTCTCCTGCCTGCTTAATCATCGCCTCAACCTCATGACGCGACTTATCAACAGTTTCTTCAATTCTCGAAGGATGAATTCTGCCATCGGCAATTAGCTTTTCGAGAGTAAGTCTTGCCACCTCGCGACGAATCGGGTCAAAGCAAGAGAGAGTGATTGCTTCGGGAGTATCATCTATAATGAGGTCAACTCCCGTGAGCGTTTCAATCTTGTGAATGTTTCTGCCTTCTCTGCCTATAATTCTGCCCTTCATTTCATCACTGGGGAGCGGAACAACAGAAACTGTTGTTTCCGAAACCGTATCTGAAGAGAGACGCTGTATGGCAAGAGAAATAATATTCTTTGCTTTTGTATCGGCTTCATCTTTGAGCCGATTTTCAATTTGCGTTATACGAACCGCAGCTTCACGCTTTGCATCTGTTTCGATTCGGGAAACAAGCTCTTCTTTTGCCGCTTCAACAGTATAACCTGCAATCTCTTCGAGTTTTGCAAGCTGGTCTGCCTTGAGAGCTTCGGCTGCTTCTGCCGCCTTGTCGGCATCCTTGAGCTTTTTATCGAGCGCTTCGGAACGGCGCTCATAATTTTCAAGCTTTCTGTCGAGTGCTTCTTCTTTTGAGAGAGCACGGTTTTCGAGTCTTATAAGCTCTTGTCTGCGTTCTTTGTTTTCGCGTTCAGCTTCGGTTTTTGCCTTAAGTATATCTTCTTTGGCTTCTACAATCATTTCCTTTTTGCGGGCTTCCGCTGCTTTGACCGCATCGTCAACGATTCTTTTAGCCTCTGCCTCTGCGCTCTTTATTTTTGATTCCGCAATACCTTTTCGCAAGAGAACACCGAAAAGTATTCCGAGAGCGAGAGCAATTACACCTACGACTATATACCAAATATACTGCAAATTGTACACCTCCTTTTTTATAATGATAAATTCGTATCTTTAAGCAATGATTGCCCATTGTCATTATAATACAAATACTATTATAATAAAAATAAAGCAATATGTCAAGATGGTCAGGGCAAAAAGGCGGAAAGTTTATTTTTTCCGGCGTGTTTTTTCTTTTTGATAGCTTTTTCTGTTGGCTATGCTTGAGTTTTAGTTTGTAGGGGTCGGCGCCACCCCTGTCTCGGCGACGCCAAGCAACGCTTCGCATTGCTTAATTCCCCGACGACCCGAAAAAATCATAAAGTAACTTTTCTTTATTGTACTTTTCAGTGACGAAAAGTACCAAAAGTCATTTAAGAGGATTTTCTCCCCCTGTCTCGGCGACGCCAACCAACGCACTGCGTGCATTGGTTAATTCCCGCGTGCACGAGTTAGTCGCAAGAAGTAGTGCGTGGCAAGTGTGTGCGGCAAGGTAGCATGGCAAAAATCGGTAGTTTTACCACTCCCCATAACTTCAGCCATACCACGCGTGCGAACATAGCACACGAGGAAGCCGAGCAGATTCGTGCACGCATTGTCTGCACGC
>CAJKRH010000103.1 GCA_905202255.1 uncultured Ruminococcus sp. | reverse complement strand
CCTCTTTTTGTCCTTTTCGTTCTTTTCGGACAAGCGAAAAGAACACTATAAGAAAAGTATCTTCATGATTCTTCGCGGGAGACCAATGGTCGACCCCTGTCTCGGCGACGCCGACACGGAGTAATTTCGCGCTCTGCGGAGCACGACAAAAGCTCCGCACTTTTGATGGCGGCACCTTCCCCAAAAGGTGCACGAAAACTTTTGTGTGGCGGGCGAAACTTTAATATAAATAAAAAATACAGAGAAAAATATTTGCTTTTCACCTTGAAAAAAGCGCATTTTTATGCTATACTAACCTTGTAACTGTATGGCTTTTTGCGCGGAGGAGCGCATTTTTTATGCGATAGGCGAAAAAAGAGCGCCAAGCGAGGCGCTTTTCTCCTTTTCCCCACAAAAAGTATTGTGCAAAATATATAATATCCGATGGCTCAAATTGTATGAATCAATGAAATCACATTATTTATAAAAATAAGATTTGATTGTTTGCCTTTTGAGTGGTATAATTATTATAATTATACGGATAAGTATTTTTTTCAGATAAAATTCCGGAGGAAACAGTATGAAAAGATTTTTGGCATTATTGCTCGCTTTGACATTTTCACTTTTTTGCTTTGCGGGCTGTACGAAAATAGGTGAGGACGGAAACGGTGCGGAGATAGACATTTATCTCGGTACAAAGCCTCTCAATCTCGACCCTGCTATCGCATATACGGATGAAAATGCGGTTCAGATACTCAATCTCATATTCGAGGGACTTTTCAGGCTGAATGCAAACGGCAAGCTCGAAAAGGCGCTTTGCAAGAAGTATGAAGTATATCAAAATGCCCGCACAGGCATCAAGGAAATGAAGATAACCATCAATACCACGCACTGGAGTGACGGCAGTGAGGTTCAGGCAAACGATATCGTTTATGCATGGCGCAGAATCCTTGACCCTGATTTCAATTCTCCCGCGGCTTCCATGCTTTATGCTATCCGCGGTGCAAAATCGGCAAAACTCGGTGAAACTTCCATTTATGATATAGGCGTTTATCCCTCTTCAAAGAATACTGTTGTAGTTGAATTTGAAGACGGTGCCGATGTGGATGAATTTCTCTATAATCTCGCCAGCCCTGCGCTTGTTCCTCTTCGTGAGAACAAGATTTCAACATATAAGGATACATGGTCACGCAGCAGCACCGACCTTTCCGCAAACGGTCCTTTCAGAGTAAGAAAGTTCTCGAGCGACCCCACGGAAATCCTCGTGCTTCAGCGCTCCAAGTATTACAAGCTCAATATCGTTACAAATACAGAGGCTGCCGATAAATTCGTTACACCTTACCGTATAAATATTCATTTTGACCTGCCTGCCGACCTCACGGTGGTTTACCTCAAGGATGCGCAGGAGAGCGTCATGACAAAATATGCGGCAAAAGAGCTTTTCTACCTCTCGGGTATAACAAAAGCCGTTGCCGATGCAAATTCGCTCAAGTTCAAAACAGTTGATGCTTCTTCCACTTTCTCTTATATCTTCAATTGCAATAAGTCTTATTTTGCCGATGCAAAGGTAAGATATGCGCTTTCCATTGCACTTGACAGAGAATATATGGCAGAGCTTGTCGGTATGGGTACAGAGGCTGCAACTTCGCTTCTCCCCTCTATGGTATTCAATACCAAGAAAGGTACTTCTTTCCGGAAAGAAAGCGGCGATGTTCTTCCCTCAACTTCTCAGCTTGATGAAGCAAAGCAGCTCATTTCCGAATCGGGCATCAATCCGAAGTCGCTCGGTCAGATAGAGGTTTATTACCGCCTTGACCCCGTAAACGACAGTGCCGGTTCCGACCGTCTCGGCAACCAGAGCAAGGAAAGAGCTATCGCTCAGTATACAAAGACTGTCTGGGAACAGCTCGGCTTCAATGTTGTTGTCCGCGGTGTAGGTGATGCCGAAATGGAGACAAGATACAATAACGGAAGCTATGATGTTATGGCGATAGATTTCAGCGTCGTTTCTCCCTATGCTTTCTATAATCTCGCGCAGTTTGCACGCGAATACAGCGGTTCTTCCAAGCTTGTAATGGAGGGTGACGCGGATTTCGACAAGAGTGTCGGCAAGGAAAGATATTACATCTCTCTGCCGCATGCCTGCGGGTATATCAGCGAGGCTTTTGAAGAGCTTATCGAAAATGCTCACAAGGAAACAAATGCAAAGGCGAAGGCACAGATTCTTCATGATGCGGAAAAGACGCTTCTTGAGGAGGGTGGCATTTGTCCTCTCGTATTCAACAAGACAAACTATATGTCTCAGGAAATAAGCGGTCTCAAGACAACTTTCTGGGGCACGGTTGATTTCAAGAAAGCTGACCTCAAGGATTATGAGAAGTACAATTTCGCAGATACAACTTCGGATAACGAAGAAACAACACAGACAGAAGAAAACTGATTTCATGTGAAAATAAAAAACGGCACAGGCGACAGCCTGTGCCGTTTTTGCGGTTGAGGTACTTTGATTTTTACTTTTGTGTTAAAGATACTTTTCCTTTCTCGTGCTTTTGAGTGACGAAGAGTAGCAAAAGAAACTTTTCTTTTGCTGTTCTTTTCGCTTGTCCGAAAAGAACGAAAAGGACAAAAAGAGGAAAGTATTGACTCCCGTCTCGGCGACGCCGACACACATGCTTCGCATATGTGTCAATCCC
>CAJKRH010000102.1 GCA_905202255.1 uncultured Ruminococcus sp. | reverse complement strand
AGCCTTCTCCAGTGGGAGAAGGTGGCGCGGTTTACCGCGACGGATGAGGTGTTACCATGTGCGTATTGCCCGAATAAACCCTTATCTCGCTATGTTCGCACCAGACACGCACCAAAATTGAACCGCGATAAAGGAAAAGTTTTTTATGTTTTTCGCAAAATCCCTTTTGCCTGCAAAAGGGATTTTTTATGTGCAGGCGAATTCATGAATAAAAACTCCCCCAAGCGAGGAAAAATATACTACAGAAAAAAGGAGGATGATTTCATGAATAAAATAAAGGCGGTCATACTTGCGGGCGGCGCGGGGACGCGACTTTCTCCCGTCACCGCCGCAATGCCGAAGCCGCTTGTTCCCATCATGGGTAAGCCTGCCGTGGCAAGAACGCTTGCGCTACTGCGCAGAAACGGCATTACAAGCGCGCTTGTAACGCTCGGCTACATGGCGGACGATATGGAAAGATACTTTTCGGAGCATGGCGCAGAAGGCGTTTCTCTGCGGATATTCCGCGAAAGCACGCCGCTCGGCACGGCGGGCGCACTTCCCGCCATAGCCGACGAACTCGATGATACTTTCATCGTAATAAGCGCCGATGCCGTATGTGACTTTAATCTTTCGGCGGCAATGGATTTTCACCGTGCAAAAGGAGCCACGGCGACTCTTCTTGTAACAAAAAACAACGCGCCGACGGAATTCGGCTGCGTCAGCTACGGGAGCGATGGACTGATAACGCATTTCACGGAAAAGCCGACATGGCGTTATGTAACCGACAACAAGATAAATACGGGAATATATATTCTCGAAAAAAATATTATTCCCATGATTCCCGCAGGTGTGGCAACGGATTTTTCGCGCGATATTTTCCCGCTTCTTCTCGGAAAAATATATGCTTATGAAGCAAAAGGCTACTGGCGCGATATCGGAAGCCTCGACAGATATTATGCCTGCAACCGCGATGCGCTCTGCGGCAAAATAGGCGGCATCGACGGCTCGGCTTATTATATCGGAGAAAAAACACATATTGCCGAAAGTGCCGCAATTACCGACGGAACCGTTATAGGCTCGGCTTGCCGCATAGGCGAGCGCGCCGTGATAAACAAAGCCATACTCATGGACGATGTGACTGTCGAAGCGGGCGCGATGATAGAATATGCGATAATCTGCCGCGGCGCCTTTATAGGCGCAGGCGCAAAGATAAGCCGCGGCTGTGTCATAGGAGAGGGCACCGTGATAAAAGAGGGGACAGTCGTTCCCGAAAAAACAAAATTGCCTCGCGCAAGCACACTAAGTAAGGAGAATATAATAATGGATGAAAAGATCTTTTCTTCCGGCAGTGATAAATTTTTCACGGAATCGGGCATTGCGGGAAGTATACATTCGGAAATAAGCCCGCGATTCTGCACGGCATACGGGGCGGCACTGGGCAGATATTTCGGTGACCGCGGTGTATTTTGCAGTGACGGAAGCGCCGAGGCGAGACTTGCCTGCCGTTTTATCATGGGCGGCGCACAGGCGGCAGGTACTACGGTTACCGACTGCGGCGAGGGCTTTCTTTCGCTGCTTTCGTTTGCCGCTTCGTCAGGCGGATTTGACTTCGGCGTGTACGCAAAGCATCTCGGCGACGGCTATTGCAGAATTTATGTCTGCGATAAATTCGGCACGCTTATCGGAATGAAAAATTCGCGTGCGCTCATTCGCGAGATGGCTTCTTCCGATTTCGGCGTGACCGTCGGCGCATATCTTGCCGCCGATTACCGCGATAAATACGCGGCTTTTCTCTCGGCAAGTTGCAAAACGCTCGAGGGAATGAAAATAACCGTTCCCGATACGGTGGCAATGCGGTTTTTTGCTATGGCGGCGGGCAGGCTCGGCGCTTCCGTCGGCTTCGGCATAAAAAACGAGATAGTGCGCGGGCGGATTTTTGTCGATGCGGATGACGATATGGGCTTTGAGATAGCATATGCCTCGCCCGACGGCACATATGTGCTTATCGACAGGTGGCATGCCGTGGCGGCACTCATGCAGAACGATATCGCAAGAGGAGAAACGAATATTTATCTGCCGTCGGATGCGCCGCACTCGCTTTTTGATATGGCGGAGAGACTCGGCGCTCATGCGGAGAAATATGCGGATTTTCTGCATGGGGAAAATGCCGGCGAAAATGACCGTATGCGCGCCGCGGGACAGCTCTGGCAGGATGATATGTTGCTCGCGCTCTCTTATCTTTCGCTTGCCGATGAAAATACGGTTTTCCCGAAACTTCGCGAGGATGAGAACTTTTTTGTGGCGGAGGAAAGCTATGATTGCGGAGATGAAAGCGCGGCGGAGATAATCGCTTCGCTCTGCGAACACGGAGCGGGGCGCAGAAACGGCACGGTCACACTGAACTATGACAGCGGCACGGCATATGTGCGCGCGGCAGGCGAGCATGAACTCATTCTGCGCGCCGAGGCAGAAACGGAAAATGCCGCTCACCTCACGATTGAATATACGAAAAACGGTATCCGCGAGGTGATAAAGGTGAAATGAGGCACCGCCTCATTTCACCTTTGATAACGCTCGATTAAAATTTTGTCGGAGCCGAAATTAAAGTTTTCGCCCGCCTTTTTCATTAAAGTTTTCGAGCACCTTTTTCATTAAAGTTTCGGTCAAGCCTTTGAAAAGGCTTGCGCCATCAAGAGCGCGTAGCTCTTGTCGCGCTCCGCAGAGCGCGAAATCTCTATTTCGGCGCTTTCTTTTTTATAGCTTTTTCTTTTGCGGCGGCGATGGCAAAAGAAAAAGCGGATAGGCATATATCTTTTGTTTTGGCTGTTGAGGGGACTTTGGCTCTCAGGTAGGGGCGAACATTGTTCGCCCG
>CAJKRH010000101.1 GCA_905202255.1 uncultured Ruminococcus sp. | reverse complement strand
CAGATTCGTGCACGCATTGTCTGCACGCCCGCTGAAAAAAGAGGGGCGGGCGTGGATCCAGTGCCTACGCTGACGGGATAAAGCGTATATTTTTTGTTTTGTTACTGGTATTACTTCGATTTTATCTTGTAGGGGTCGGCGTCGCCGAGACGGGGCATCGTGGGTCCGGTTTTAGTCATCAGTACAGTCATCTTGACTTTTTGATTCCTATATGATATCATAAAGAAAAACAGAAAGAGGGCACCTCTATGGGAAATGGTTCGGATTTCGGCAAAAACGAGAGCAAAGTTTATGCTTTTCGTGATTATATAAAAGAGTCGGTACAAAATGAAGCTGATTTATGCGAAATGCGATATTGCAAGGACAGCATTGAAGAATACTTTAATCTTGAAATAAAGTTGGCGCTTTATGACTATGATGGCGGAGTTATAATATATATTTTTAAATTTTACAATGTTTCTGTTTTAAAAGTAAAAAATATTTATGATACGCTTTATATAAGTGATATAGAGATACAGGATAATATCGATAACGGTTATACAGGCGAGACACGATATTATCTGACCGATTTTGAAGATGACAAAATTTCGTTTTATTTTGAAAAATTGGAAATTTCAACAGAAAACTGAATTTCACATTACGGTGAAAGATAAAGCCGCATATTTTGCTGTATAAAATAAGGCACAGCAGTAAAATCCGCCAAGGATAAAACTGCTGTGCCCTATTTTTATTTATATCAAAATAAAATTACCCTTTGTAGTTATCACGCGGTCGAAGCCGAGACTGCGGATGAGTTCCAGCCCCTCGTTTATTCCTCTGCCGAGATTGACGGGCGAATGCGCATCGGAGCCGATAGTGATGAGTGAACCGCCGAGGTCGCGATAAAGCGCGATTATCTCCGCCTGCGGCATGGTGAAGCCGAGACCGCGCCATACCGTTGAAACATTGACTTCAAGCGCGATGCCGCGTGATATCAGCTTCTTCAGCAGAGCCGCCGTTTTATCCCTGTGCGGCGCAAAATCAAACCTTTTTCCTGCCATCGCCATATATCTCGTCTGATATGTGAGATGCGCGAGCGTGGTTATCGGAAAATCAATGAGCGCATTCATCTCATCGAGCGTACGGTCAAAAAGCTGAGAAGCAAGCGCATCGGGAATATATTCAAAATTCATCATGCAGAAATCGGGCACCTTATCGAGATTATGCACCGAACCGATGATAAATTCATACGGATGGCGGCGAAGAAAAGCTTCCGCTACCTCGGGATATTGCTCGGGCTGACCGAGTTCTATTCCGAGAATAAGATTAAGCGAGCCGCGATATTTTTCCTTTGCCGCACACATCGCCTGCCATGCACCGTCGCTGTCATAGCTTGCGTATATCTTTTCCGCCTCGCCGTTTACATCGCAGTGGTCGGTTATCGCAAGGTAGGAAAGCCCCAGCTCTATCGCGCGCATGCAAAGCGCATCGATGCCCGAATCTTTCCCGCCGTCATGCGAAAAGACGGAATGTGTATGCATATCGCACGGAATATTTTTCATATATCAAACCTCGGTTTTTACCGTTATTGCAGCTTTTATCTGACATCGGGATTAACATAAGAATATGCCGAGTCCTGTTTGCCGTCCTTTATATATACGCGCGTCACACGCATGCCGATACCGCAGACAATATCGTAATTTATCGTATCCGCAAGCTTTGCTATATCGTCGACGGTGACCTCAAGCTCGCCGTCGCGCCCGATTACCGTAGCAACATCGCCTGTATGCACATCATCAATTTCGGAAATATCGATTATCATCTGATCCATGCATATCCTGCCGAGTATCGGCGCGTATTTTCCTTTTAGCAGAACGCCGCCGCGGTTTGAAAGGGAAATCGGCAATCCGTCGGCATAACCGATGCTGAGAGTTGCCGTTTTCATGCGGCGCGGAGCGATAAATGTATGACCGTAGCTGACGCCCTCGCCCGCTTCAAGCGTTTTGACCTGCGACACTCTTGTCCGAAGCGAAAGCGTCGGAATAAGGTCGGCATGGAGATTTTCGGCGGGAAGCAGTCCATGCATTATCAGCCCCAGCTTATAGAGATTGCCCCACCTGCCATAACCGAGAAGTGCCGCGCTGTTGTCAAAGCATTTGCGTTCGATATGCGCTCCGTGCTGTTCGAGCACGCGGATAAAGGTTTCAAAAATCTTCTTCTGTCTGCCTGTCACGGGAGAAGAGACGATATCGGCACAGGCGGGATGTGAAAAGATGCAGTGCGTATCAAGTGCATCACAGGAGCATATTTTCAGTGCCTCGCAAAGCCCCGCTTCATCGCAGGAAAGTCCGAGCCGAGACATTCCCGTATCAACGGCAAGAAAAACCTCGGCGCGTTTGCCCTGTGCCTTGGCGGCATCATTTATCTTTTTTGCCGTGTCGGCAGAGAATACCGTCAGTGAAATATTGTCTTTGACAGCTCCCGGGATACAACTCTCAACTATAGCTCCGAGTATGACAATGCGTCCGGAAATCCCCGCGCGGCGAAGCCCTATGGCTTCATCATAGCATGCCACGGCATAGCCCTGAACAGTATCACCGAGATATCGGCAAAGCTGAGTGTCGCCATGCCCATAGGCATTTGCCTTGACTACGGCGATAAGCTCTGCCTCATCTCCGATGGCAGAGCGTATGATTTTTATATTATGTAAAAGAGCGTCGATATCTATCTCCGCCCATGCGCGAAACCCCGTATCCAATGCAAAGCCTCCGAAAAATTATCTCTTTTATATTTTATCCTTTTTATCTGCTTTTGTCAATGTTTTGCGAGGTAAAAGAAAATTTTCTTTTCTGCCGCTTTTCACTTGCACGAAAAGAAGGATGGATACTTTATATTTATCGTACTTTTGCATGACCAAAAGTACCAAAAGTCATTTAAGAGGGCTTTCCT
>CAJKRH010000100.1 GCA_905202255.1 uncultured Ruminococcus sp. | reverse complement strand
GGGGAAAGCTCTCTTTGATGACTTTTGCCGCGCTTTTGGTCACTCAAAAGCGCGAGAAGGAACACCCTTTTTACGATTTTTCGCAAAAAATCCCTCACAAACAAAAAAACACGCCTTTCCCGCACCTTGGGAAAGCGCGTCATAATGCCTGCTTATCGCGTGATATGCTTAAATTAAACCTACACCTTACACTTGGAACTCAATACCGGATGTCGGGATGCAGACCTCCCGTTATTTTCCTGCTTTTGACACGATTATAACGGACGCTGGGAGCGCAAAGCCTTCGGACGAGTACCGCCCTTGCTTACGCAGGGTCTTAATTCTGGCATACACGGATCGGCGGGTATTTTTTTGCCCTTTTTAGCCGCTTTATGTTGACAATCGGCAAAAAAACATGTATAATCGAGATAACAAAATCACCTTTCGGAGGATAAAATCAATGCTTGCAAAAACACCGCCTATGGGTTGGAACTCATGGAACACCTTCACAAAAGATATCAATGAAGAAATGATAATGCAGATGGCAGATGCCATGGTTGATACAGGGCTTCTTGATGCCGGCTATGAGTATCTCACCATAGATGACTGCTGGTCGGAAAAAAAGCGCGATGAAAACTGCAATCTCGTAGCCGACCATGTGAAATTCCCGCACGGAATGAAATATGTCGCCGATTATGTTCATTCAAAAGGACTTAAATTCGGCATGTATACCTGCTGCGGCGTTATGACCTGCGCAGGCTATCCCGGCAGCTTCGGACATGAATTTGAGGATGCGAAATATTTCGCCGAGGTAGGTGTTGACCTGCTCAAATACGATAATTGCTATCATCCCTCTATGCAGAGCCAGCTTTCATATAACAGAATGTCGCTCGCACTCAAGGCAAGCGGCAGAGAGATTCTTTTCTCCATGTGTAACTGGGGTAACTCGCAGGTATGGACATGGGCAAGAAGCGTGGGCGCGCATATGTACCGCTCCACAGGCGATATTTTCGATAATTTACCCTCCATACGCAAGCTCTCCGAAAGCCAGCTGCCAAATCTCGGCTATTCGGGAACAGGCTGCTTCAATGATATAGATATGCTCGTATGCGGGCTCTCCGGCAAGGGGAATATCAGCCCCGGCGAGGGCTGCACACTCGGGCAGTACCGCTATCATTTTGCGCTCTGGTGCATGCTTATGTCGCCTCTCATGATAGGCTGCGATATACGCAATATGTCGCCCGAAATAAAGAGCCTGCTCTTAAATAAGGAACTTATCCGCATAAATCAGGATGCGGAGGCTCGCCCGCCCATGCTTGTACGCGACAACAGAGGCGCCCCCGAAAACATAATCTGTTTCCGTCATCTTTCGGATGGCGAATTTGCAATAGGCTTCTTCAATCCGTATGAATCCGATAAGGATATCATGCTTCCCTATTATGAAATAGGTCTCGACCCGCTTTGCGGCTACGGCTTTGATGTGACTGACAGCTTCACAGGCGAAAAGCTCGGCGTGCAGAAGGAATTCTTTAATGTTCAGGTTGCGGCACAGGATTGCCGCGTATTCACCGCAAAGCTTGTGAAAGTAAAATAATGGCAGAATGTAAAAAATGCGGCGCGCATCTCTCATGCGATGAGATGGCAATATACCGCAGACTTGTTTACCGCGACGCGGAGGAATTTCTCTGCAAAAAATGTCTCGCCGCGGAATTTAAAATAGACGAAGCCGAAATAGATAAAAAAATAGCCCATTTCAAAAGCATAGGCTGTACGCTTTTCGGTTAAAAATATGTATGGAGGAGAAATGTGCCTTGGCGGAAAAAGATGAAATTTTAAGGCAATACAGCGAAGATTTTGAAGATAATTTCAGGATCTGGCACGCAAGAAGCGAAAACGGCAAAACGGGAAATTTCCATATTCACAAGGTTTTTGAGATAACATTCATCCTCACACCCGGCGCGGAATGTCAGATAGATAATCTGACTATCGAGCCGAAAGCGGGCAGTCTGCTCATTTTCAATGATATGGATTTGCATCGCGTGCGTTGCCCCGCCGACCTTCCGTATGAAAGATATGTAATGTATTTTACTCCGGAATGTATCGAAAAGCTATGTACAGAGCAGACGGATTTGCTTCGATGCTTCTTTTCGCGCACCACACCGGAGACAGCATATCTGCCGCTTTCCGTTTCCGAAGCAAAGCGCGTGCGCGAATATATGGACAAGACAATAGAATATAGCGGCAGCCTGACGGATTACGGTTCGGATTTACTCAGAAGATGTGCTATATGAGAGCTTTTGATATACCTGAATAAAATGTTTTTTGCGCATTATCCGATAGATATGCCGCGCCGCCATGCGGATTATCGCCGCGCATATACGGCTATGCGGTATATCCATGAAAATCTCGGGGAGGATTTGACGCTTGAGAGCATCAGCGCAAAAATGTTTGTTTCGAAAAATCATTTCTGCAAGCTTTTTTCGGATATTGTCGGCTGTACGCCGATGAAATATGTACGCCAGTGCCGCATAATGAAAGCAAAGGAATATCTCTGCAACGGATTTTCCGTCGATGATACCTGCCGCCTGACAGGCTTCAATAACCTTTCGCATTTCAGCTATATTTTCAAAAAAGAAACGGGACTGAGCCCGAAAAAATACGCTGAAGAACAGAAACAGTAAAAGGAAAGCGTTGCCTTTGCAAAAGGCAACGCTTTTTTGTAGAATCAGGCTTCATCGCCGTTAAAATTTTGCTTGCCTTTTATTAAAGTTTTCGCGCACCTTTTTCAAAAGGTGCCGCCATCAAAGGCGCGTAGCCTTTGTCGCGCTCCGCAGAGCGCGAAATCTCCCCATCGGCGTTTTCTTTTTGATAGCTTTTTCTTTTGCGCCTGCTTTTGCAAAAGAAAAAGCGGATAAAAAGCCTTCTCCTGCGGGAGAAGGTGTCGCGCGAAGCGTGACGGATGA
>CAJKRH010000099.1 GCA_905202255.1 uncultured Ruminococcus sp. | reverse complement strand
GAAAGCCCTCTTAAATGACTTTTGCCGCGCTTTTCGTCAGTGAAAAGCGCGATAAGAGAAAAAGTTTCTTTATGATTCTTCGCGGGCGCACAATGTTCGCCCTTACCATGCGGATCGGCGGGGAATTAAGCAATGCGAAGTGTTGCTTGGCGCCGCCTTTCCCCAAAGGCGGGCGAGGCATTGATAATTCATCATATGAATCCAAAACCGACACAAAAAAAGCGAAAGCCTCGGCATCCCGCGGCTTCCGCTTTTTTTGGGGGGATATATTAAGCCGAAGCAAAGTCTCGGCAAAATATCGGATTTCTTGTCATATATCATGCTTTTTTGTCGTTTTGTCTTGTTACAGGACATAAAACTGTCGGTATTAGTATATCATATAATTTGTCTTATGTCAAGACAAATTATAAATTTTCGGAGAATAACTATGGCAAGAATTATCGACGGAAGCGAAATGAATCTTGTTGGTAAAAATGTAAAAAAGCTTAGAAAACAGCGGAAAATGACTCAGCGCGAGCTCTCGGAAAAGCTGGAGCTTCTCGGCGTTTATGTCTGTCGTGGCTCGGTTTCCCGCATAGAAGAAAGGGTGCGCACAGTCACCGATATCGAGCTTTATGCCATAAGCTGTGTATTCGGCGTGCCCGTTTCTGCCCTTTTTGAAGAATAAATGAAGATTCCTCGGCATAAATTCAAATAAATTCTTGACAAATATCCCGTTTATTTGTATAATAGATATTTGTAAAGTAGGAAAAATCTTTTCTGAAAGGATGTATGTATTTTGAAAAAAAGAGGCGCAGATCATATTGTATACAGCTTTGACAATCTATATGACGGCGTTAGGAAACAGGCTGAAAGATACGGCGAAAAAGCCAGATATGTTTATAAGGTAAATAAAGAAGAAAAAACTTTCACTTTCAATGACATGAAGCGTCATGTCGACTATATAGCCGCCGCTCTCGAAAAGCTCGGCCTTGCGGGCAAATTCGCGGGCGTCACAGGTGATACTCATCCCGACTATATAGCTTCATATATTGCCGTTGCAAGCTGCGGCGGCGTTATCGTTCCGCTTGATAAGGACATCCTAAATGAGCAGTTTGTCGGATTCTGCGATATGTGCGATATAGAGATAATTTTCTATACCCATTCGCTCCATTCCAAGATGCTTGCCGTAAAGGATATGCTCCCGAAGGTAAAATATTTTGTTGCCTTCGACAGCACGGAAGAGGAACTTCCCGAGCGCTTCATGCGCTTTGAGGATTTCTATGAAATCGGCAGAGCCGCATACGAAGAGGAAAATATCCGCCCTGCGGAAAATTACGAGCCGGATATGGACAAAATGTGTGCCATTCTCTTCACCTCCGGCACTACGGGAACAAGCAAGGGCGTTATGCTCAGCCAGCGCAACCTCGTGACAAGCGCGCTCGATTCCTGCCGCGTAATGGCGACAAACGATGAAGATTTCTTCGTTTCCGTTCTTCCCATTCATCATGCGTATGAATTTACCTGCGAGCAGCTCGCACTGCCGAACTGCGGCGCATCCACCTACATAAACGATTCCATCAAAAACACCATGCGCAATTTTGCAAAGGTGAAGCCGCGCTCGCTCACTCTTGTTCCGCTCTATATAGAGACTATTCACAAGCGCATCTGGGCAGAGATAGAAAAGAAGGGCAAGACCAAGCAGGTCAAAGCCGCGATGAAGATGAGCAATGCACTCCGCAAGGTAGGCATTGACATCCGCCGCAAGCTTTTTGCCGAGATTCTGAATGCTCTCGGAGGCGAGGTAAATTACATTGTCTGCGGCGGCGCTCCGCTCCGTCCCGAGCTTATAGATGAATTTGATGCTTTCGGCATAATGATATGTGAGGGCTACGGCATAACGGAATGTTCTCCGCTCGTTGCCGCAAATCCGATGCACAAGCGTAAGCATCATTCCGCCGGCGTTACCGTCGAGCATATGGAAGCCCGCATAGCCAAGGCAGATCCCGAGGATGAGACAGGTGAGATAGAAGTCCGCGGTCCCGCGGTGATGCTCGGTTATTACAAGAATCCCGAGGCAACAGCAGCTGTATTTACCGAGGACGGCTGGTTCAAGACAGGCGACATAGGCTATATAGATGATGAAAACTACATTTTCATCACAGGCAGAAAGAAAAATATCATTCTTCTCTCAAACGGCAAAAATGTATTTCCCGAGGAGCTTGAAGAATACCTCGGCGAATGTGAGCTTGTTGCGGAAAATGTCGTAATCGGCAGAAAGAATGAAGAAACAGGCGAGGTTGTTATCACCGCGCTCGTATATCCCGATGCCGAAAAGACAAAAGGCATGAGTGCCGATGAAATTTATGCCAAGATAAAGGAAGAAATAAACGAAATAAACAAGAAGCTTCCCGCATTCAAGCATATCAGCGGTCTGGAAATAAGAGACACGGAATTTGAAAAGACCACCTCAAGAAAAATCATGCGTTATAAGCTGAAGTAATACTGCTTATATTATATCAAAGGCTATTTTAAAAGAAACAAGTGCTTTATTTTGAAAAGGAGACATATTATGTTTGAAGAAATCAAAACGCTGCTCGTAGATGAGCTCAGCATACCGGCAGAAGAAATCAAGCCGGAATCCGAGCTTATCGGCGACCTCGGCATCAACTCTCTTGAGCTTGCCGACCTCGTTATGCTCTGCGAAGATAAGTTTGATGTTGAAATAGACGAAGAGGAGCTTCGCAAGTTTATTACAGTAGGCGATGTTGCCGACTATTTTGCAACTCTGAAATAAACGAGACGCTAAAAAAGTGCAGACCGAAAAAGTGAAGGGTAATTGTACTTTTTCAGCAAAAGACATTCATGAAAGCTTAAATTTTCGCCAATATCGATTTTAAGGAAGGCAGGAAATCCGCTCGCGGATTTCCTGCGTTTTACTGTATTCACTTTTTCTCTCGCCGAAATCCGTCTCTGCCGTACGGATGTACGGCGACG
>CAJKRH010000098.1 GCA_905202255.1 uncultured Ruminococcus sp. | reverse complement strand
TCTGCGGAGCGCGACCGTCGCCGCCGACGGCTCGCGCCGCCTTTTGAAAAAGGCGGGCGAAAACTTTAGTGGGTGCGCGAAATTTTAATAAAAGGTGGGCGAAAAAATTTATCGTGAGCGCGTAAAAATTTTATGAAAGTGCGAAAAAACTCCAATTGCGTGCAAAAAAGTCTCCTCTTAGCGAGGAGATTTTTTTAAAACACTATTCTCTGCACAGAAGCGGGCTTGAGTGCCGCATTAAGCTCAAGTATTATCCCATGTGCCTCGATGCCTTCCCGCGCAAATTCAAAGCGCGTAGGCGTGCCATACTTCATATTTTCGATAATCCTCTGCGGGACAACGCCGAGCACGCTCTCTTTCGCGCCGCACATGCCTACATCAGTAATATACGCCGTGCCGCGCGGCAATATCTGTTCATCCGCTGTTGTCACATGCGTATGTGTGCCGAAAAGGCAAGTCACTCTGCCGTCAAGATAATATCCGAGTGCCCGTTTTTCTCCCGTGCTCTCCGCATGGAAATCCACAATGTTTACATCATATTCCCCTGCCGAGGCAAGAACCTTATCCGCACAGAAAAACGGATTTTCCAGCACGGGATTCATAAAAGCTGTACCGAGTAAATTCATTACGAGTATTTTTACACCGCAAATATCATTTATAATATATCCGTTTCCTGCAATTTCTCCGCTGAAATTTGCGGGACGGAGAATATTTTTGTTCCGCTCGAAAATTTCCTTTGCCTCAAAACGGCGGAAAGCATGATTGCCTGTGGTCAGCACATCGGCACCCGACATGAGCAGCGCATCGGCGCCCGCTTCATCAATGCCGTTTTTATCCGAGCAGTTTTCCGCATTGACTATGGCAAAATCTATCTTTTCACTTTTACGCACGCTCCACAAACGCGAAGAAACATATCTGACGCCCGCTTCGCCGACGACATCTCCAAGTATCAGTATCCTCATAAATGCGCTCCTGCCCCCTTTTTTGCCCTTCACAGGCGATATCATTATGATTTTACCATTTATTTTATAAAAATTCAAGCGATTTTACAAATAATATTAAAAATACCGTTGCAATATTACTTAATTTATGGTATAATATATATACTTATTATAAGGGTGATTTTTTGCCCCCGGAAAGGATAAATTTATGACCTCATACGGACAGATTTGGAATATTGTTCTATCCGAGCTTTCCAAAAAATATTCCTCATCAATAATGGATTTGTGGTTCAATAAGCTGGAGCTTGTCCATCTCGATTCCGAGGTGGCTGTCATAACAACCCCGAGCGATGCTTTTGTCGACCTGCTCAATACACGCTACGGCGATCAGATAGCCGCTATTTTTGAGGAAATGCTTGACTTCTATGTGGAGGTAAGGATCTTCCCTTCCAAAAACTTCGACCTTGAGGCGGCTGTTCGTTCCGTTACGGAAAATGCCGACGAAAAGAAAAAAGAAGGCGTGCGTGCGCAGAGCGATTTTTATCATGCGGGAGAGGATTCGCCCGAAATTCAGTTGAAAAACGACGGCGAATATACCTTTGAAAACTTCATCGTCGGCAGCTCGAATAAATTTGCTCATGCGGCTTCGCTCGCCGTGGCAAATGCTCCCGCATCGGCATATAATCCGCTTTTTCTTTACGGTTCGAGCGGAACGGGAAAAACCCATCTGATGAAAGCAATTGCAAACCGCGTGAAAGAAAAAAATCCCGATGCGAATGTTATTTTCGTTAAGGGCGAGATTTTTACAAATGAGCTTATCGAAAGCATAACAAAGAAAACAACGGCAAAATTCAAGGAGAAATACCGCAATGCCGATATGCTGCTCATAGATGACGTGCAGTTTATTGCCGGCAAGGTTTCTACGCAGGAGGAATTTTTCCATACATTCAATGCGCTCTATGACGCTCACAAGCAGATAATACTTACTTCCGACCGTCCGCCGCGCGATATACAGCACCTGGAGGACAGAATACTTACCCGTTTTGAGGGCGGACTTATCGTCGATATCCAGCCGCCGGATACGGAGCTGCGAATAGCTATCGCAAAGAGCAAAGCCGAGATAATGAATGTCCGGCTCTCGAACGATGTGCTTACCTTCATCGGCGAAAATATAAAGAGCAATGTCCGCCAGATTGAAGGCGCGATAAAGAAGCTCGGCGCTTACGGCTTTGTAAATCAGACGCCTATAACCGTAGATATGGTGAAAAATCTGCTGAGCGCAGTGATAGACAATGCGGAATCGCCCGAGTTGATGGCAGATAAGATAATAGAAAATATTTCCAAGAGATACGATATCTCCGTCGAAGATATAAAGGGTAAAAAGCGAACGAAAGAAATCGTTTCGGCAAGACATATTGCCGTTTATGTAGTCCGTGAGGTAACGGGAATGTCTTTCCCGAATATAGCAAAGCTCTTTAATCGCGACCATACGACAATGCTTTCTTCTATCGATGTTGTCGAGGAGGAAATGAGTAAAAATTCCGCCTATGAACATGAAATAGACTCTATTATCAAGGAATTTAAGTCGTAATCTTATAGTTTTCGCCCGCCTTTTTCTTAAAAGGCGGCGCCATCAAAGGCGTGGAGCCTTTGTCGCACTCCGCAGAGTGCGAAATCTCTATTTCGGCGTTTTCTTTTTCATAGCTTTTTCTTTTGCGCCTGTATATGCAAAAGAAAAAGCGGAAAGGGCATCTGATTTTTTATTTTGTCTGTTGGCTATGCTTGAGTTTTATCTTGTATGGGTCGACGCCTCGACGCCCCGCGAAGAAACATAAAGAAACTT
Organism: uncultured Ruminococcus sp.; assembly: GCA_905202255.1. GTDB lineage: Bacteria > Bacillota > Clostridia > Oscillospirales > CAG-272 > Apopatosoma. The sequence continues at coordinate 227 of CAJKRH010000098.1, read as the reverse complement.
TTCTCTTTCTCGTACTTTTGTGTGACCAAAAGTACCAAAAGTCATATAAGAGGGCTTTCCTCCCTCTTATATATCTCCTCCCGCGTGCACGAGTTAGTCGCACGAGCCATGCGTGGCAAGTGCGTGCGGCAAAGGGTAAAGCAAAAGTCGGCAGTTTTGCGCTCTCCGAAATCTCATACTACCACGCGTGCGAACATATCACACGAAATAGCCGAGCAGATTCGTGC
>CAJKRH010000097.1 GCA_905202255.1 uncultured Ruminococcus sp. | reverse complement strand
GGACGGCGCGAGTCCTCCTTGCTGACTTTTGGTACTTTTGGTCATACAAAAGTACGATAAACACAAAGTTACTATAAAATAAAAGATAAAACCCAAGTCCCGTCAACAGCCAAAAGACAAGATACATGCTTCATCCGCTTTTTCTTTTGACGAAGAAGGCGCAAAAGAAAAAGCTACAAAAAAGAAAACGCCGAAAGAAGATTTCGTGCTCTGCGGAGCACGACAAGGGCGACTTGCCCTTGACCCAGCCGCCTTTTGAAAAAGGCGGGCGAAAACTTTATTTTGCTGCAGCAAAATTTCAGTTAAAAAGGCAAAGCCTTGTAAACACAGTAAAAAATTCATCCAAAGGAGAGAAAATAAATGAAAGTTACATTTAAAAAGGACGAGCTTCTTGCCGCTATTACGCGTTCGCTCGGTTGTGTTGTCAGTGAGAGAACACATTCAGCCGCCGACGGCATTCTGCTCAACACCCTGAGTGAGGACATCTGCCAGATAACGGCTTATGACTTTGAAAAGGGTATCCGTACCAATATCAGCGTCAAAGCCGAGGAGGAAGGCTCTATGGTCGTTGACGGTGCGAGATTTGCTTCCATTGTCAAATTCATGCCCGGTGATGTAACAGTAGAAACCTCGGATAAAAATGTCGCTACAATAACAAGCGGCAGATCGAGATTTCAGATAAATGTTTTCCCCGGCGATGAATTTCAGCAAATGCCTATAATTTCTCCGGACAGAAGCTTTGATATTCCTCAGAAGGTTCTCAAAAATATCATGAATCAGACAGCTTTCGCCATTTCAAGTGATGACAGCCGCCCTGCTCTCACAGGTCTTTATTTTGAAGTGACGGCTGATAAACTCAAGGCTGTCGCCTGTGATACCTTCTGCCTTGCTGTCCGTGAGCTTTCCGTAAATACAAATATTTATTCCAAATCGGGCGAAACAAAGATAGGTTTTATTCTCCCTCTGCGCACGGTAAACGAACTGCTACGCCTGCTTGAAGATACGGACGAGATTGTTCATTTTGACCTCACAAGAAAAAATATCATTATCACCTTTGATTTTAAAGTCGGCAGAGAGCAGAGAACAAATATCATTCAGTCCCGCCTGATAGATACGCTCTATATAGAATACGACAGAATCATCCCGAAAGAGAGAAAAACTCTCGTTACCCTATCAAAGACAAATCTTGAAGAGGCACTTTCCCGCGCTTCTCTTATCACGGAAGATAAAATAGCGGGTCAGGCAAAGAGTATAGTAAAATTCAATTTTCAAGGTCAGATGCTCAACCTCAGCACAACTTCGATAAACGGCAATGTTTTCGATGAGATTCCGATAGAAAAAGAGGGCGCCGACCTGATGATAGGCTTCTCCTGCAAATATCTGCTGAAGATACTGCGCGGCACGGATGACGAATATCTGAAGCTCTCGCTTACCTCTGCCCTCATGAGCATGGTCATAGAAGGCGCAAGCGAAAATAACGAGAGCAAATTCCTTTACCTTGCCATGCCGATAAAGATGAGAGAATGAAATCATATCTCGAAGCGGTAATTCTCGATAATTTCCGGAATATAAAATTTGCCATGCTGACCTTTGACCGCGGACTCTCCATAATATACGGAAACAACGCGCAGGGCAAAACCAATGTGATAGAGGGAATATATCTTTTCGCCGTCGGTAAAAGCTTCCGCGGCGCAAAGGACAAAGACCTTATTCGTTTCGGCTCGGACAGGGCGCAGGCAAATATCGTTTTTCATGACAGCACGCGCATGAATGAAATGTGCTATCGTGTTTTTGCCGAGGAAACAAGGCGGAAAAAAGAGCTTTTTCTCAATCGCGTGAAGAAAAAAAGCATGAACGAAATGCTAGGAAATTTTCATGCGGCACTTTTCTGTCCGGAGCACCTCTCCATAGTCAAGGACGAGCCGGCTCTGCGCAGAAATTTCCTTGACAATGCCATATGTCAGCTCAAGCCGACATATGTGCGTGCGCTTTCCGAATACGCAAAGGTGCTGGAGCAGAGAAATTCCCTGCTGAAAAACCATGAGGAATACAGCCCCGAGCAGTTTGAATCGATGATGGAGATACTCGATGAAAAATTCGTCGACAGCGGCTCCTTTATCACTGTAACGCGGGCAAAATATCTGCGCAGGCTTTTTGAATACGCAAATAAATATATGCAGGATATGACAATGGGCGCGGAATCGCTTTCTTTTGAATATCTTTGCAGTATCACCGATTACGGTGAGAATAATTACGAGGATTTCTCCTATGTGAAAAATACATATTTCATTCGCCTCGCCGATAAAAAGGAAAGGGAACGCTTTGCCGGCTTATCGCTCTCGGGCGCACACAGGGATGATTTTGTGATATATCTCAACGGCAAAAACGCAAGGCTTTACTGCTCGCAGGGACAGCAGCGCAGCATAGCGCTGGCACTGAAGCTTGCCGAGGGCGAACTCTCGCGCGAATGCACTGGCGAATATCCCGTTTTCCTGCTCGACGATGTTTTCTCCGAGCTGGATAAACGGAGAAAAGAATATATCATGTCGGGCTTCGGCGACAGACAGATAATCCTCACCACATGCGAGAAAAACGATTTTGCCGATGTTCATGACGCGCTGAAAATAGAAACGGAGGACGGAAAATTCCGCTTTACCGAGGGACTGGAGAGGCAATTTGAATATGACCTGACCGAGGAAGAAAAGGAATTTCGAAAATCTTATGTTTATTCATGCAGGAAAGAATAAAAATCTGCGCTCGGCTTCGATAATCGGCATTTTTGATGCCGACAGCGCGACGGTAGGCAAGGATACGAAAAAATTTTTGGCAGGGAAACAGAACGAGGGCAAACTCATTACTATTTCCGATGAATTGCCGAAGGCTTTCGTCCTCTGCGATGACGGAAAGGTTTATTTCACACAACTCTCCGTGAAAACTCTCACGGACAGGAGCGAAAACGGGATTTAACAAAAATTTTCCTCTTCTCCATTAAAGTTTAGGTCAAGCCTTTTCAAAGGCTTGCGGGTTCAAAGGGCAGAGCCCTTGTCGCACTCCGCAGAGTGCGAAATCTTCTTCCGGCGTTTTCTTTTTGATAGCTTTTTCTTTTGCGCCTGCTTCTGCAAAAGAAAAA
>CAJKRH010000096.1 GCA_905202255.1 uncultured Ruminococcus sp. | reverse complement strand
CCCGCTTTTTCTTTTGCCATCGCCGCCGCAAAAGAAAAAGCTATCAAAAAGAAAAGCGCCGGCAAAGAGATTTCGCGCTCTGCGGAGCGCGACCGACGCCACCGTCGGCTCGTGCCGCCTTTTGAAAAAGGCGGGCGAAAACTTCATGGCAGACGAAAACTTTTGTGTCTTGTGCGCAAAAGCGCAAAAGAAGAGTGCTCCGCAATTTCCTTTTTTTCGCCAATTTCTCAAAATCCCGCGCTCTTCCGCTCCATGAAAATGAATAATATACAAATTTTTTTAAAATATTTTGAAAATGGTATAGTAATTAAAAGGAAAATATTATATAATACATTTGTAAAATCGAAAAATATCGTCATTTACCTGAAAGGACAAATATTATGGGACTGATAAGCAAAATTTTCGGAACATACAGCGAAAAACAGATAAAGAAAATAGAGCCGACCGCACAAAAGGTCGAGGCTCTCGCAGATAAATACAAAAGCATGAGCGATGCGGAGCTGAAAGCCGTTACGCCCGCTCTCAAAGAGCGCCTTTCCGCGGGAGAAACGCTCGATGACATTCTCCCCGATGCATTTGCCGCCGTTCGCGAAGCGGCAGACCGTGTGCTCGGCAAGCGCCCATTCCATGTTCAGATTCTCGGCGGTATCATTCTGCATCAGGGCAGAATTGCCGAAATGAAAACAGGTGAAGGTAAAACACTCGTTGCCACAATGCCCGCATATCTCAATGCGCTCGCCGGAAAAGGCGTGCATATAGTTACCGTAAACGATTATCTTGCCCGCCGTGACAGCGAAGAAATGGGCAGAGTTTACGGCTTCCTCGGGCTGACCACGGGTCTTATCATAAACGGACAGAAGAGCGCCGAAAAAAAAGCGGCTTATGCCTGCGATATCACCTACGGCACGAACAACGAGATAGGATTTGATTATCTGCGTGACAACATGGCGATGAGCAAAAACGACCTTGTTCAGCGCGGATACAATTTTGCGATAGTCGATGAGGTGGACTCCATTCTCATAGATGAAGCGAGAACACCGCTCATCATTTCCGGCAGAGGCGAAAAGTCAAACGAGCTATACATTCAGGCGGACAAGTTCCTGCGCACGCTGAAATGTCTGCGCCTGAAGGAAATGGACAAGAAATCCGACAACGAAGATGTTGCCGAGGATTATATCGTGGATGAGAAAGCGCGTCGTGCCGTTCTCAGTCCCAAGGGCGTGGCAAAGGCGGAAAAATTTTTCGGGCTGGAAAATCTCTCCGATCCCGAAAATTCCACGATAAATCATCACATAAATCAGGCTATGCAGGCATGGGGCGTCATGAAGCGCGATGAGGACTATGTAATCGACAACGGCAAGATAATGATAGTCGATTCCTTCACGGGACGCAAAATGCCCGGCAGGCGCTTTTCAAACGGGCTTCATCAGGCAATAGAAGCAAAAGAGGGCGTTGATATTCAGAACGAAAACCAGACGCTTGCGACGATAACCTTCCAGAATTTCTTCCGTCTCTACGGCAAGCTCTCGGGCATGACCGGTACGGCACTGACGGAGGAGGATGAATTCCGCGAGATATATGAGCTGGATGTTGTCGAAGTGCCGACAAACCGCCCGATGATAAGAAAAGATTACAACGATGTTGTTTATAAGAATACCGCCGGCAAATACGAAGCGATAATAAATCAGATTGAGGAATGTCATGCCAAGGGTCAGCCTGTGCTGGTCGGCACGGTTTCCGTAGAAAAATCCGAGACGCTCTCGAAGATACTGAAATCGCGCGGCATCCGTCACAATGTGCTCAATGCGAAGTATCATGAAAAAGAAGCCGAGATAATCGCGCAGGCGGGCAAATTCGGCGCTGTGACCATTTCGACGAATATGGCGGGTCGTGGTACGGATATCATGCTCGGCGGCAATGCGGAATTTCTTGCCAAGCAGGAACTGAAAAAAGCGGGATATTCCGAAGAGGATATTTTTGATATAACGGCAGGCACAAGCCGCGAGGGTCTTGACGAGGGGCGCACGCTCTATCGCGACAAGCTCGCGCAGTTCAAGGCGGAAATCGCGCCGGAGGCGGAAAAAGTCAAGGCGGCAGGCGGTCTTTTCATCGTCGGCACGGAACGCCATGAAAGCCGACGCATAGACAATCAGCTCCGCGGTCGTTCCGGCAGACAGGGCGACCCGGGCGAGAGCAGATTTTATCTCTCGCTTGAAGATGATCTCATGCGTCTCTTCGGAAGCGACAGGGTTGCGGGACTTGTAGACAGGCTGGGGCTTCCCGATGACCAGCCGATAAATGCGTCTATTCTTTCCAACTCCATAGAGAATGCGCAGAAGCGTCTCGAGGGCGAAAACTTCTCGCGCAGAAAGAATGTCCTTGACTATGACGATGTAATGAATCAGCAGAGAAACATAATATACGCACAGCGCCGTGCCGTTATCGACGGCGAAGATGTCAGCGCCACGATACACGATATGGCTGAAAAGGCAATAGACGAAAAGATTTCGCTTTGTCTTGACGAGCACGGCAATCTCATACCCGAGGCGGAGCATGAAAATCTGCTCTGGGTATGCAGAGAGACCGATTTTGCGGAGGCGACAACCGTCGAAGCTCTGCGCGCGCGTGCGATAGAAAATTATGAGGCGCTCTATAACCGCCAGAAGCAGATTCTCGGCGACAGAATGGGCGATTTTGAGAGATTCTGTCTGCTTTCCTCCGTTGACTCAAAATGGATGGAACATCTCGATGCGATGGATGATTTGCGCGGCGGCGTAGGGCTGAGCAGCTATGCACAGCGCAATCCGCTCAACGAATACAGAATAAACGGCAGTATCATGTTTGACGAGATGATAAAAGACATCCGCGAAGAGACTGTGAAGAGAATCATGTTCTCCCGCATAGAAACGGAGCAGACAAGAGCCGAGGCATCGAAAAAGCGTGCCGCGGCGGCTGTCGCGGGCGCAACGGACGCACCGAAAAAGCCCGTCGTCAAGGCTAAATCCGAGAAAATAGGCAGAAATGACCCATGCCCCTGCGGCAGCGGAAAGAAATACAAGAAGTGCTGCGGCATGAACGCGCAGGAATGAGATGATACTTCTCTTTCAGAGTTCTTTTCGCTTGTCCGAAAAGAACGAAAAGGACA
>CAJKRH010000095.1 GCA_905202255.1 uncultured Ruminococcus sp. | reverse complement strand
CACACGAAAAAGCCGAGCAGATTCGTGCACGCATTGTCTGCACGCCCGCATAATAAGGTGGGCGGGCGTGAATTTAGCCCGTGCGCTGACGGGATGGAGTGAAAATTTTCAATTTTGGTAGATGTGACAATCACTGATACAGCTGTAACGATAATTCCGTAAACAAATTATAATAATCTTTCATGCGCACCTCAGATACATCGGTTTTTTTACAGCACGGTGCGAAGGAACCGCTCTGCATTGCGGAAGAATATCTTCTCTGCCGTGTCCGCGGAAAATTCCTTTTCCACAGCCGCCGAGAGCTTTTCTATATCGCCGATGCCGGATATGCCTGCGGGGAGCGTCGAAACCCCGTCGAAATCGCAACCCATGCAGATGCTGTCCGCCAAGCCTATCTCAAGATAATGCCCGATGTGCGCGATTATATCCGAAATATCCGCCGTGCCGCTTTTATTCAGGTGCGGCGGTGCCATGCTGATGCCGATGATACCGCCCGTGGCGGCAATTCTCCGCGCCCGCTCGTCCGTGAGATTGCGCGGATGCTCGCATACGGCAAATGAATTTGAATGTGTGGCGATTATCGGTTTGCCCGCGCTCTCGGCTATGTCGAGACATTCGTCCGTGAGCTTGCCCGAGCCATGCGAAACATCGATGACAATGCCTTTTTCCATTGCTGTTTTCACGACGCGCCTGCCGAAGGCAGTCAGTCCCGCTTCGGTATCGTATGCGCCGCCGATACAGCCCTCGCCTTTCCATACGAGCGTAAGAAAACGCACGCCCGCATCAAAAAGCTCATCTATCCGCCATATCTTCGCATCCAGTATGTTCCCGCCCTCGACGGCGAGAAGAAACGCTCTTTTTCCCTCGGCAAAAGCCGCCTCGCACTGCGCAAAGCTTGTGCAGAGCGCGGCTTTTTCGTTTTTTTCTATTTCAAGCTTCAGATTTTCGAGAACGGCGGCAAACTGGCTCCAGCCCTCTCCGTTTGAGAGGTCGCTCTGCGACCATATTGCCATTATCTGAGCGTATTTTTCAAAATTCTGCGCCGCATCCAGCGATATATGAAGCGAATTCTGAAAAAGCGGCTCTTTTTTCTTGAACATCTCAAAAGCGGTATCACAATGTGTATCAATGTAATTCATGAATACCTCCTGCCGCCACGGTTATTTTTCGTATGCGTCCGCCGTGACAGCGTTTTCTATATGCTTTATTTCTCCGCGAAAGCTTCCGTCCTGCTCAAAATACACCTCTATGACATCTATGCGCGGCTTTTTTGTCACCTCGTGCCGCCGCAGATATTGCGCGGCGCAGGCGAGCAGATTTTGTGCCTTTTTCGGCGTTACCGCGGCACACGGGCGTCCGTATTTTGCGAGTGAAGGCAGCTTCCTGCGGCTTTTTACTTCCACAAAAAGTATATGCGTGCCGTTTTCGCATATGATGTCTGTTTCAAGATGACCCGAGCGGAAATTCCGTTCGCGGACGGTATATCCCTTTTTCCCGAGATACTCTGCGGCGATGTTTTCGCCCATGTTTCCGCGCTCTCTTCTCTGCATAGTAATCACTTGGAAAGAAACGAGAGAAAGCTGCGCCTGTGCACAGGGCACGGACCTATCTCGCGCACTTTTGCCATATGCTCCGCCGTCGGATAACCCTTGTGCTTGGCAAAGCCGTATTCGGGATAGAGCGCATCGAGCGCGAGACACTCGCGGTCACGCGTGACCTTGGCAAGGACGGAAGCCGCCGCTATCGAGGGGCTTTTTGCATCGCCGCCGACTATCGTGACCACCGGCAGAGGGAAATCCTTTGCGCGGTTGCCGTCTATGAGCGCGAGCGAAGGCATTTCGGGCAGTGCCTCTATAGCGCGGCGCATGGCTATCATTGTAGCGCCGAGGATATTGTGCTCGTCTATCTCGGCGGGGGTCGCTTCCCCTATGCCGAAAATGCAGTTTTCTTTTATTATATCAAAGAGCGCTTCGCGCTTCTTTTCCGAGAGCTTTTTGGAGTCGTTGAGCCCGTCTATGCAGAGCCCGTCGGGCATTATCACGGCGGCGGCAACGACATTTCCCGCGAGCGGACCTCTGCCCGCTTCATCCACGCCGCAAATCACGCGGTAGCCCTTTTCATGATACATATTTTCAAATGTATATTCCAGCATATTTACCTCACTTTGCCGCGGGAAGTTCAAGCGTGATTCTGCCTATTTTACCCGAACGAAATTCATCGAGCAGCATATTTGCCGTGCGCTCAAAATTTATCTCTCCGCCCGAGATGAGAAAACCGCGCTTTTTGCCGATCAGCTCGGCTATTTCCCAGTCCTGCAAATCCGCAATTACAGATGGCTCACCCAGCTTGTATCGCTCGCAGAGGAGAGCGGGGCAGAGCTCGCGCAGGCGGCGGCAGAGGATAACGGCAAGCATTTCCGTATCCATTATTTCATCCTTGATGGCACCTGTGAGCGCGAGATTTTCGCCGACGGTCTTGTCGTCGAATTTCGGCCAGAGTACGCCGGGAGTATCGAGCAGGTCTATGCCGAGTGAGGTTGTCACCCATTGCTTATTCAGCGTAACGCCGGGGCGGTTTTCCACCTTTGCCTTCTTGTTTTCGGCGAGACGATTGATAAGCGAGCTTTTGCCGACATTCGGAATGCCGACTATCATGGCGCGGAGCTTTCTGCCCTCCATGCCCTTCTCGCGCCAACGGTCAAGCCGCTCGGCGCATAGTCCGCGAACGGCGGGAGCTATTTCGTTTATGCCCGCGCCTGTCCTGCAATCGTAGAAAATGGCGCTCTCGCCTGTTTTCTCAAAATATTCGCGCCATTTTGCCGTGGCGTCCGGCGAGGCGAGCGATGCTTTGCTCAGCAGAACAAGTCTCGGCTTTGCCTCGGTGAGCCTTGCTATCTCGGGATTTCGCGAGCTTTGCGGTATGCGCGCGTCGAGAAGCTCCAGTGTGAGATCCACCTGCTTCATGTTTTCCGCTATCATGCGGCGCGTTTTCGCCATGTGCCCGGGGAACCATTGTATTGTGGTTTTTACAGAGTCCATTTGAATCAACCTTTTGTAGTGTTATTTTTTTGAATAAAGTATGTTTGTGTTTGTTGTATTTGCACTTTATCGTACTTTTGCGTGAAGAAGAGGAGGGTTCAGGGTGGCGTAGCCACCTCTGAACGGCGTCGCCGAGACAGG
>CAJKRH010000094.1 GCA_905202255.1 uncultured Ruminococcus sp. | reverse complement strand
ACACCTCATCCGCCGCGGTAAACCGCGCCACCTTCTCCCGCAGGAGAAGGCTGGCGAAAATCCTTGCTTTCGTCAGCGCACAAACTCTACCCACGCCCGCCACACCTATATATGCGGGTCGTCGAGGCGCCGACCACTACAAGATAAAGTCGGAGTACAGCAAACAAACAAAATAAAAAGTCCCCTATCCCCATCGTCGCACATGCCAAAAACGACACCCGATTTTTATGCAAAATCACGAAGTGCAAATTTGTTTTGAAAAAAGATAGACTTTTTCACATTTTTATAGTATAATGTACTCTGCATAATAATGCGAAATTTGACGGATATAGCGGTGATTTTTGCACCTTGACTGCGAATTGTCGCAAAATATGAAAATATTTTCAGGAGGAAAATTATGAAAAGAATCTTTTGTGCGCTTATCGCATTTGTGATGGTGGCGCTCATGCTCCCGCTTACACTTTCGGCGGCAAGCTTTACTCTCAAGGACACCGGATTCGAATATTCGGGCGTTGATCCCGTGCCGCTGCTCGTGCTTGTGGTGAGCTACGATCCCGACGGCGACGGTAAGGACGCATATGAAGAGGGTCTCTCGACCACAGACCCCAATCTGCCGACCTACGGTGAGCAGTGGGCTCATTCCGAGGAATCCTACTGGTCAAAAATACTCTTCGGCGATGACGGCTATACGATGAAGAATTATTTCAAGCTCATGTCAAATGACAAGTTTTACTTCACGCCCGCCGCAGAAACATACGGTGAGGCGAACAACGGTATCGTTTATGTTACGCTCAAAGAAAAGCACCCGGGCAATGCCGGCGGTTCTGTCAACCCCACCGATATCGGTACAACAAGAATTACGGCGCTAAATGCGGCAGCGGAATATGTCGATTTCAAGAGCTTCGATAAGGACGGAAGCGGAGGTCTGAGCTGGAAAGAGCTCAGCGTTGTCTATATCATTGCCGGACGCAGCACGAAATTCGGTATGGCTGATGACGGTATCAGCACATGGCGTATGGGCAGCTATAAGCAGAACGGTACGGCATGGCATACGAAAATAAACGGCGTACGCGTTATGAAGGGCGACGATGGCGCAAAATATGCCGTTGTAGGCGAAATGCAGTCCTCGGGAAGCCCGCTTTCCTTCGGCTCCATCGCGCATGAGCTGGGTCATGTGCTCGGTGCAAATGACCTTTATACATACGGCGGCTATACATGGTGCGGCGGTCCCGGCGAAATAGCTCTTCAGGGCGGCGGCTCGGGTATAGGCGGAAACAAGGGCGTGAAGAAGGGTGTTGCTCCTTCTGCCATTGACCCATATTACCTCACATGGTATGGTTTTCAGGGTGTTACCGTTGCGCAGGACGGCGAATATACTCTCTATTCCCGCGAGAGTGAGAAGGGCGAATACAATATTATCCGCGTAAATACAAACAATCCCAAGGAATATTATCTCATAGAGAACAGATATACTGTAACTCCCGAGACATTTGATGCCATTGATCCTGCGGAAAGGGGCATTCAGATTTGGCATGTTGACGAGGGAATAATGGAATCCGAAACACTGCCGAACTGTTGGAAGGGCTCGCCTCATGCGCCCGGTCTTACTCCTGTTTGCTCAAACGGAGTCAGCGGCAGAAAAGCATGGGATAACACCAAAGGAAATAACATCTTTGAATCCTACAATTTCAAGTTTGCCGGAAGCGATACATGGTACACGGCGATGACAGACGAAGAGGCTGAAAATTACTATGTAAAGATAGAAATGCTCGACCCCAAGGGTAACGAAATGAGAATCAAGGTTACCGGTGCGCCAAAGCAGCCGACCTATTCCAAGGTTTCCATGTCATCTCCTGCTGCAGGCGAATTCAAGGTTGAAGCTGTAATCAGCCAGTTCAACGGCAATACCGTTACGGGCGGCAAGCTTACGCTTTACAGCGATGCCGCTATGACTAATGTCGTCGGTACAGCCGAGGCTTCCTCTGACGGCAAGAGAACTGTATATGCTTCCATAACGGGTCTTAACGAATATACAAAGTATTACTACAAGTTTGAAACAGTCGGTTCGGTTGCCACCGAGGTAAATACAGGCAACGGTACAACCTCCGGCAAGCCGATAGTAAAAACAAGCTATAAGCTCCTCTTCTATACAAACGGTGCGGGCAAACGTTCCTTCGGCGTTACGGTAAAGAAGGGCGAAATGTTTGACATGGCAAAGCTTCCTTCCATGAACAAGAGCGGATATGTTTTCTGCGGATGGTACAGAGATGAGGAACTCACAGAGAAATATAATTTCAATGTGATAGAAGAAAACTGCGTTGATATTCCTCTCTATCCGAGATGGGAAGCAGAGGACGAGGCGGTAAGCTTTGTTATCAAGAATGCAACAGTGGCAGAGCCGATATTCGGCTTCAAAGTAGGCGAAACAATCGAGGAGATTGTTCCCGAGGAGCAGGATGGCAAGACATTTGCCGGTTGGTATAAGGATGAAGCGCTGACGATTCCTTTCTCTTTCTCCGAGGAGATAACGGAGGGCGGAACGGTAACGATTTACGCTAAGTGGAACGGCGGCAGTGAGGAGACAACAACTTCTTCCGCTACATCGGCTTCGACCGAGACTACCACCGAGCAGACATCTGCTACCACAGCGGAAAGCACATCTGAAACAACAGGTGATTCCGGCGAAAAGAGCAACTCTGCGGTTGTCATCGTTGTTGTGGTTATCGTTGTTGCCGCTGCAATTGCGGTAGCTGCGGTAGTCATCATCAAAAAGAAGAAATAATCGCATATCGTATTGAACTCAAATCTCCCTGCGGGCTTTCCGCAGGGAGATTTTGCTTGCGGTGATGGGACTTTTGCATGCATTTTGAAGTTTTCCCCTCTATCAAAGTTTTCGCCCGCCTTTTTCAAAAGGCGGCGCAGTCGGGGGATTGACACATATGCGAAGCATGTGTTCGGCGTCGCCGAGACGGGGGCACGCGTAGTCCTCGTCGCGCTCCGCAGAGCGCGAAATCTCATTCCGGCGTTTTCTTTTTTTGTAGCTTTTTCTTTTGCGGCGGCGATGGCAAAAGAAAAAGCGGATAGAACACATATCTTTTATTTTGGCGGTTGACGGGACTTTAAATCTTTACTTTTTATTTTAAAATAACTTTTCTTTTCTTGTACTTTTGAGTGACCAAAAGTACCAAAAGTCAGCAAGGAGGACTCACGCCGTCCTCCTTGCGAACCACCGTGCGGCGTGCACGAGTTAGTCGCGCGAGTCATGCGTGGCGAGCGTGTGCGGTACGGGACAAAGCAAAAGTGGGCAGTTTTGTCGCTCTCCACAACTTCAACTATACCACGCGTGCGAACATATCA
>CAJKRH010000093.1 GCA_905202255.1 uncultured Ruminococcus sp. | reverse complement strand
GTAGGGGAATTAACACATATGCGAAGCATGTGTGTTGGCGTCGCCGAGACAGGGGTCGGCGCCTTCGACGACCCGCGAAGAAACATAATGTAACTTTTCTTTTCTCGCGCTTTTGTATGCCCAAAAGTTATTTAAGAGGCGTTCCCCCCTGTCTCGGCGAGCCAAAGCCCCCCTTTTTTATCCTTTTCGTTCTTTTCGTGCACGCGAAAAAACACTATAAAGCATCATTTTTCTTAAAAACAAAAATCTCATTCCACGATTCCGCAAGGAATCCACAGGTGAACATCATGAAAGAAATTTTCATACCCACAGCAAAAAAATACGACGGCGCGCGCTCATTTTCACCGCAGACAAAGAGAGTCTGCGCAGGCACCGATGTGCCGTACCGCTGGCGCGTATTCCGAAGCAACCTCACCGCAGGCGATTTTTCGCGTGCCGTGATGCTTCTGGATGCAAAATATTATGCCATGGTCTATATAAACGGTCATGTTGCAGCGCAATATATAACCCGCGGATACGATTTCGACAAGCACTATGATGTGCTTGATATCACGCCGTTTTTAAAAAACGGCACCAACAGCTTTGCCATCCTCACGCACGGCTTCCGAGGCGAAAGCCCGCATGATTTTGCGCTTGAGGTGCGCCTTTTCGGTGCCGACGGCGAACGGGTAGCGCCCTTTGACGCATGGAAATTTACCGATTATCCCGCGCTCTCCGACAGGAGCAATTTCTTCATAACAAGCTTCGGCGATGAGGAAATTTTCGATGCGCGGATAGCCGATGAACACATTTTCGATGAAAATTATGATTTTTCTGCATGGCAGGAGGCAACACTTATCGAGGGCGACTACACTCTCGTTCAGAGCGAGCTGAAGCCGCAGAGAATAAAGCCCACATCGCCCGAAAAGCTTATCGCTCTCGAGGTTTTCCGAGGGAGAAGCGGATATGATTTTCATCTCGCGCCCGCAGGCAGATTTGTCATCGCATTCATGACGGAAATGACGGCAAAAACCGATGCTGAGATATTTTTCCGCTTCACCACGAGCGAACATCATCTCTATCTCGACGGCAAGCCGATAGATGCGCAGAAAAAAATCAAAATTTCCGCGGGCGCGCATAAGCTCGCTTTCTATCTGCTCTCGTTCACGCCGCCCGAGCCTGAATTTCTCATAGAAACATCGGGCGCACTCGCTTTCTCCTCTGTCTATTTTGAAAATGCGGCATGGTGCCGCCTCGCTACGCCCGCCGCCGCTGTGGAATACCCGTGGAACGAATCGCCGATAAATGTCGCCGTTCCCGAAGAGATAATTGCCGCAGTCGAAGCACCGACCATGCGCGGGATAGCGGCAGAAACCGCAGCAAAACTCACTCCCGCCGTGGAAAAGAGTGCTTCGCACCTCCATATACTCAAAATCCGCGAGCCGCTTCTCACATGCGGGTGCTTTACCGATGAAAAAATAAACGCCGCCATGCCGAGAAAGGCGCTTCCCGTTCGCTCTCCCTATTCCGGCGCGGAGAGCTTCATCCCGAGCGGTACGCTCACGGTAGCACCGCCCGAAAGCGCAGACGGTGCATGCTTCATGCTTGATTTCGGCATGGAACGCACGGGACTCATCAGATTTGAAATAAATGCGCCCGAGGGCACGAAACTGGAACTTCACGGCTTTGAGCTTATCTCCGACGCGGGCATAAACTACATGGGCACACAGAATACCATGACATACATCTGCCGCGAGGGAAAGCAGTGCTATACGGCTCATGTGCACCGAGGATTTCGCTATCTCGCCGTATATATTTCGGATTTCAGCCGCCCCGTCACCTTCACGCATTTCGATATCGTCGATATGCGATATGATTGCAATGCGGCAACGCCGTTCCGTTCAAATGACAAAGCACTCGACACCGCCTATGATATGTCGCTCGAAACGGCATGGCTCTGCATGCCGGAGTGCTATGTCGATTGCCCCGGATATGAGCAGTCGATATGGGTCGGCGATGCGCGCATAACGGCGCAGACAAATATGCTCAGCTTCGGCGAATACGGCTTCGACAAATATTTCCTGCGAATAGTAGGCGAAAGCCTTGACGAGCCTTTTCAGAGTATTCAATGGCAAAACAAGCTGTTTGATTCCACAGGCAGATTTTTCACCTTTGGCGCATTTCCGCGCTTCCCGCGCGGCGGACTTCCCGCATGGTCATTTCAGTGGCTTCTCCAGATTTATGACCACTATATGATGAGCGGCGATACAGAAAATCTGCGCTATAATTTCCGCCATGCCTGCATTCAGCTTGAAAACTGCTTCATGCTGACAAACAGCCGCGGACTGCTCGAGGTTCAGGGCGCATGGAATCTCATCGAATGGGCATATAACGACCTCTCGATGTACGGCGAGGTGATGGGCAATAATGCGTTGCTTGTTCTCTGCCTGCGTCGTGCCGCCGAGATGGCAAAAATCCTCGGCGAAGATGAAAAAGCGAAACTTTTCGCCGAGAAAGCCGAGGCTTACAGCGCGGCGATAAACAAATACGGCTACAGCGAAGAAAAGCGCGCATATATCGATACGGTGCGCGATGAGTATTCATATGAACATTATCTTGAATTTTATGAGAAAAAGGGCAGAACGCCGATTCCTTATGAAACATATGTGAAGCAGGTGCGCGTCAGCGTGCAGACAAACACGCTCGCATATCTCGCGGGCATTATCCCAAAGGAAAAGGAAGCCGATGCGATGCGCTTCCTCGTGGATAATCTCGATAAAGGCTCGTTTGTCGCAGGTACTCCTGCGCGAAAGACGATAGGCTATCCCACGGAGGCGGAAGCGCCCGGCGGATATGTACACATCGGTTCGCCTTTCTTCCTCTTCTTTGCATATGATGCCATCTGCAAATACGGCAGACATGACCTCATGCTGAAATCCATCCGTCGCGAATGGGAAACGATGATAGCGCACGGCACAAACACCTGCTGGGAGGGATTTGGCGCAGGTAAGACATGGACGCGCAGTATTGCGCACGGCTGGTCGGCTTCTCCCGCGATATATCTGCAAACGGAAATTCTCGGCATAAAGCCGCTCGAAGCGGGCTTTACGAAATTTACCGTAGTACCGCATAGCGACAGCGAACTTACTCATGCCGAGGGCGCCGTGGCAACGCCATACGGCAAAATTTCCGTAAAATGGGAAAAGCACGGCGATGGCTATGAAATCAAGGTCGATGCGCCCGCGGAATGCGAATATGTAAAATAAGGAAAAGCTCTCCTTTGCCGGAGAGCTTTTTCTATGGTAAAGTGCGATTTTCGCACAAATTTAAATTTTTTGCGCACTATAATAAAGTTTTCGCCTGCCACAATTAAAGTTTTCGCCCGCCTTTTTCAAAAGGCGGCGCATTCAAGGGGATTGACACATATGCGAAGCATGTGTGTCGGCGTCGCCGAGACGGGGT
>CAJKRH010000092.1 GCA_905202255.1 uncultured Ruminococcus sp. | reverse complement strand
CTTTTTGTCCTTTTCGTTCTTTTCGGACAAGCGAAAAGAACTCTGAAAGAGAAGTTGCTTTACTACAGAGCAAAATCAAAGTACAGTCAACAAAAGATAAAATAAAAGATACTCCCCCTCACAAAATCACGCGAAAATAAAAAATTTTTCAAAAAATCTTGATATGTTCATAATTCTGTGGTAAAATCAAGATAAAGATGCGGTTTACCGCACCTCTTGATTGTAAGTAATTTGATTTTATATATATTTAAAATGTGAATTTCAGCGTGTCGGGGCAGAAGTTTGCATAGGCGCATTGCCGCCTGAAAAAATATTTTCATCTTTTCCGTGTACGGCGTATCGGGGCTGTAACTCGGAAAAGCGGGCGAAATATCCGCGTGTTGCGGCATATACCATATATTTTCGCCTACATATTGTAATCAGATTATTTTTTCCGTGCTGTCCGCATGGCTTTTTTCGGTGCATATTTTTTGCGTCTGCCTCGGATAAAGCGCGGAAAACCGTTTGTTTCCCGCTCACTTTACTTTTTTGCAAAGGAGAACGGATTTTTCGGCATATTCACTATTATGAAAGGAAGGATAAGAATGCCATATAACAGAAATCGCGGCAAAGGTGCCGCAGGCGGCGACGCCATAGACAGAATAATAAATTCCGTTACATCACATCGCGCAAAATCGCCGATATCGATAGATGCGCTTACCCCCGATATAAAGCTTCCCCCGAGAACTGAGGAAAGCACATTTTCTTCCGATTCCGTATCGGAGCCTGTAATAAATGCGGGCAAAAAGCCGCAGAAGAAAAAGAAACAGAAGCAGAAAACACAATCTGCCGAAAAGCCCCGTGGCGAGCAGGAAGCGGAGCAGAAGCCCACAGCGGCGGAAGCTACCGGAAAGAAAAAGAAAAAGAGAAATCAGAATCAAAATCAGAATCAGCCCAAAAACGAAGCCACTGCGGCAGCCCTGCCGTCAAAGGCGCCCTCGAGGAGAAGAGCGGCAAAAAGCTCGCCCGACCTTATCACGGCGGCTATGGCACCTGCCGTTTCCACTCCCGTCAATCTCGGCGCGAGAAACACGGAGCGCAGAAATGCACCGAAAGGCAAGCTGAAAAAGCTCCGCATTATTCCGCTCGGCGGACTCGGCGAGATAGGCAAAAACATCACCGCGCTCGAATACAGCGACAATATTCTCATAGTGGATTGCGGCATCGGTTTCCCCGATGACGATATGCTCGGCGTAGACCTTGTGGTGCCGGATTTCACTTATCTTGTCAATAATAAAGAGAAAATCAGGGGCGTTGTCATAACGCACGGTCATGAGGACCATGTCGGCGCCGTTCCGTATCTGCTCCAGAAAATAAATGTGCCTGTTTATGCCACGCGTCTTACGCTCGGCATACTGGAACGCAAGCTTCAGGAGCATTCGCTTGATTTTGTTCCGCAGCTCAACTGCGTCAATGCGGGCGAAAAGATAAATCTCGGCGTTTTTGAGGTGGAATTTATCCGTGTGAACCATTCCATTGCCGACGCCGTATGTCTCGCGATAAGAACGCCTGTCGGTATCGTCGTTCATTCTGGCGACTTCAAGATAGATACAACTCCGATAGACGGCGAGATGACCGACCTCACAAGGCTTGGCGAAATAGGACGCGAGGGTGTTACGCTACTCATGTGCGAATCGACGAATGTCGAGCGCCCGGGCTTTACTCCCTCGGAAAAGAAAGTCGGACATTCGCTCGTACGCTTCTTTGAGGAATATAAGGATAAAAGAATCGTTATTTCCACATTCTCTTCAAATGTTCACCGCGTTCAGCAGATAATAGATATCGCGGCGCGCTACGGCAGAAAAGTCGCGATAACAGGCAGAAGCATGCTTTATGTTATCGGTGCGGCTATCAAGCTCGGCTATATGAATGTGCCTGCCGGTGTGCTTGTCGATATTTCGACGATAAAGAATTATCCGCCGGAAAAGATGACTGTGGTTTCCACGGGAAGCCAGGGCGAGCCTATGTCGGCGCTTTATCGTATGGCTTACAATATGCATGATAAAGTGGATCTCGGTCCGCATGATGTCGTTATCATCAGCGCATCGGCTATCCCCGGCAATGAAAAGCTTGTCGGCAATATCATAAATGAGCTCTATCGCAAGGGTGTGCGTGTGCTTTCCGATTCCGTTGCAGAGGTGCATGTTTCGGGTCACGCCTGCCAGGAGGAAATAAAGATAATGCACGCGCTGACGAAGCCGAAATATTTCATGCCGATACACGGCGAGGCGCGTCATCTCTATCTGCATAAGGAACTTGCCGAATATATGGGCATGACGGCGGATCACATTTTCGTTTCCGAGATAGGCAAGGTGCTTGAAATAGGCACGGACGGCGCGAAATTCAACGGCACTGTGCCCGCAGGTATCGTTATGATAGACGGTTCTGGCGTCGGCGATGTCGGGAATATCGTGCTTCGCGACAGGCGGCTTCTCTCGCAGGACGGCATCATAGTCGTCTGCATACCGATAGATATGGAAAACGATGACCTCGCGGCGCGTCCCGAGGTTGTTTCCCGCGGATTTGTCTATGTAAAGGAATCCGAGGAGCTGCTCGACCGTCTGAAGGAGATAGCCGAGGACGCCGTGCGCGAAAGCCTTGCGGCACATCATCGCGACTATAGCTCGATAAAGAGCAAGGTCAAGGATGAACTCGGAAGATATATTTATTCCCAGACGAAGCGCAAGCCTATGGTTCTCCCAATAATAGTTTAATTATGGGGATGCTAAAAAAGTGCAGACCGAAAAAGTGAAAGGGTAAATGTTTTTATCGGATAAAGACATCTATAAAAGCTAAAATTTTTTGATAATATCGGTTTTTAAGGAAGGCAGGCAATCCGCGCGGCGGGTTGCCTGCGTTTTATCGTATTCACTTTTTCTTTCGCCGAAAAATCTCTCCAATAATAAAACTTTCACTAAACACAATAAAGTTTTCGCCCGCCTTTTTCAAAAGGCGGCGAGGTCGAGGACGAGGAGTCCTCGTTGCGCTCCGCAGAGCGCGAAATCTCTGCTCGGCGTTTTCTTTTTGATAGCTTTTTTTGCGCCTGCTTCGTCAAAAGAAAAAGTGGGTAGGGGGTTTAGTCTCTTGTTTTGGTTGCATGCTTTACTTTAAGTTCACATGGTAGGGGAGAACATTGTTCGCCTGCGAAGAATCATAAAGAAAAGTTATTTTGTATAAAACTCTCTCCCTCAGTCAGCTTCGCTGACAGCTCTGCTCCTGTCTCGGCGACGCCGACCGAGTTCGCTTTGCGAATCGGTCAATTCCTCGTCAGATGGAGCTACACAAGCCCAAGTCCCGTCAACAGACAAAATAAAAAATATATCTCCATCCCCTCAGCGCACAGACTTCCCAGTTTCAGCACCCAAATCTGAACACCCTGTCTCGGCGACGCCGACCGCGTTCGCTTGCGCGAATCGGTCAATTCCCG
>CAJKRH010000091.1 GCA_905202255.1 uncultured Ruminococcus sp. | reverse complement strand
TAAATGACTTTTGGTACTTTTCGTCACTGAAAAGTACGATAAAAGAAAAGTATCTAAAAATAAAAGATAAAAGCCCAAGTCCCGTCAGTAGCCAAAACAAAAAACATCTGCCCTATCCGCTTTTTCTTTTGCATATGCAGGTGCAAAATAAAAAGCTATCAAAAAGAAAACGCCGAAATAGAAATTTCGCGCTCTGCGAAGCGCGACCGACGCCACCGTCGGTTCGTGCCGCCTTCCCCAAAAGGCGGGCGAAAACTTTATTATGGCGCGTGAAGCTTCAGATTGTGGGCGAAAAGCAGAAAATTCCGAAGAAGTGTGCTTCTTCAAAATATATAATTAAAGAACAAATCTCGGAGGTCAAAACCATGAATATCAAATCACTTTGCGAAAGCAAAACTTTTGCCGCTCTTTACAAGAGCAATGCGGCGCAGGCAAAAGCCCGCTATGAGCGTGCGCTCGCCGCGCTCGGAAGAGACGAAGCCGATTTCTTTTCTGTCCCGGGCAGAACAGAAATCATCGGCAACCATACCGACCACAATCACGGCATGGTGATGGCGGCATCTGTCGGGCTTGACATCATCGCCGCGGTTTATCCCACGGACGACAACATCATCCGCATCGAAAGCGAGGGCTTTGACAAGGAGGAGATAGACATCTCCGACCTTTCCGTCCATGAGGAGGAAAAATTCACCTCTGCGGCAATCGTGCGCGGCGTTGCTTCCGCCATCGTGGAAAACGGCGGCAGGATAGGCGGTTTCACCGCATATATCACCTCCGATGTTCCCGGCGGTTCTGGGCTTTCCAGTTCTGCCGCATATGAAAATATGATAAGCACTATTCTCAATTCATATTATAACGAGAACAAATTCTCGCAGGTTGATATAGCGCGCATGTCGCAGAGAGCGGAAAACCGCCATTTTGGCAAGCCCTGCGGACTTATGGACCAGATAGCATGCGCTGTCGGCGGGCTTGTATTCATCGATTTTGCTGACCCTGCTGCTCCCATAGTCAAGAGAACAGACCTGCATCTCGACGGTTATCGTCTCTGCATCATCAGAACAGGCGGCTCGCATGCCGACCTCAATGACGATTATGCTTCCGTTCCTGCGGAGATGAAAGCTGTTGCCGCTTATTTCGGGAAATCGGTGCTCCGCGAGGTTTTGGAAGAGGAACTTATCTCTGCCGTTCCCGCTTTACGCAAAAAGCTCGGCGACCGCGCGATTCTGCGTGCACTCCATTTCATGAGTGAAAACAAGCGCGTCGAAAAGGCGCTTTCCGCCGCCAAGGCAGGCGATACGGACGCTTTCCTTGCGGAAATCAACGCTTCGGGCACATCGAGCGCCGTTGCTCTCCAGAATTACTTCACCTGCAAGGCGCCTGCCGAGCAGGGCATAACGCTTGCCGTCACGCTCGCCCGCGAGATAATGGGCGGAAAAGGCGCGGCAAGAGTACACGGCGGCGGTTTTGCGGGAACAGCGCAGGCTTTTGTTCCCGAAGAAATTTTCGATAAATTTGTCGCCGCCATGGAGGGTGCTTTCGGCAAGGGTGCAGTTGTTGCACTTGAAATACGCAACGAGAGCGCTACCCGCATCTCGGACTGAACGGAGGATAAAAAATGTTACCTCCCATCAAAAGACCGCCTGCGCCGACAAAGGTGCAGTGGCGGCTGATAATCCGATTTTGTGCGGCGCTCCTCTGCGCCGGCGTATTCATGGCAGTCTATTTCGGCTTTATAGCGCTCTCCGAGGAACTGCGCATATACATGCCGATACTTGAGATATATTGCGGACTTGCGGGTGCCTGTGCCATTGCTTTATGCATAGTGTGCCGCGGGCTCGGAAACGGTATTTTCGAGCATCCCGAGGATTACTTCGGCGCAGATTGGAATGAGGCGAAAAGGCAGAAATTCATGGATAGCCTTCCGAGGCGCAAAAGAGCCAGGAAGGCACTCTCCGTCGTGCTTTTTTCGCTTTGTCTCTCTATCGCGGCTGACCTTGTGAAGCTGTATTTCTTCTGATTTCGGTGGTATATGAAAACACAGATTTTTTCTCTTTTTTCCGGTTCAAGCGGAAACTGCACACTCGTGCGCCACGGCGGCACTGAGCTTCTGATAGATGCAGGTGTCAGCTGTCGCGCAATATGCTCTTCGCTCCGTGCGGTCGGTTCCGCACCGGAAAATATAAGCGCAATCTTTGTAACGCATGAACATATAGACCATGTGCGCGGACTCGATGTTTTCTGCAAAAACAGAAAAATACCCGTACATATCACGCGCCCAAGTGCCGAAAATCTGCCTTATGTGGCGGGCGCGGCACTCTGCGATTGCTTTGTAATGCATGATATATTGTTCTCCGAAAATATCGGAGATGATATAAATATATATTCTTTTGCCACCTCGCATGACAGCGCATGCTCTGTCGGCTACAGGATTGATTTTGCCGATACGGGCGAATCTTTTGCGCTTGCGACGGACACGGGATATGTGACGGACGGGATGCGCGCGGCGATGAGCGATGTGAATTACTGCGTTCTCGAAGCGAATTACGATGAATCCATGCTCATGTGCGGCTCATATCCGTATCCGCTGAAGCGGCGCATTCTTTCTTCTTCGGGGCATCTCTCGAATGACGACAGCGCCGATTTTGCTGCGGAACTCGAGGCATCGGGCACAAAGGGAATAATGCTCGCGCATCTCAGCCGCGAAAACAATTATCCGCCGCTTGCCGAAAAGACTGTGGCGGCAAAACTTTTCGGCGAAGCGAGACTTGCCGTTGCCGCGCCGAGCGAGCCTGTGCTCCTTGCGGAATTTTAAGCGGAGGGAATATGAATATAACTGTAATATATGTGGGCGGCGCAAAAGACGGATATATTTCCGAGGGTTGCGCCGAATTTGAAAAGCGCATCGGCGCTTATGCCAAGCTTTCGCAGATTGAGCTGAAAGAATTTCGCGTAGGTGACGAATCTTCGGCGGCTTCGCGCAGACTGGCGATGGAAAATGAGGCGAAGCGGATAATCGAGGTTCTGCCGAAGAAAAGCCGCAAGATAGCGCTCTGCGTCGAGGGCAAGCAGATGAGCTCGCCCGCCTTTGCCGAGAAGATAGAACGCATGAAAGACGAGGGCTGTTCGCATATAGTTTTCATCATCGGCGGTCCTTTCGGGCTGGATGAAAGCGTGAAATCGCTGTGCGATATGCGGCTTTCGCTTTCGGAGATGACTTTCAATCACAGAATGGCGCGGCTTCTGCTGCTTGAACAGATTTACCGCGCGCTGAATATATCTGCCGGCGGTAACTATCATAAGTGACGGAAATGCTGAAAAAGTGAAAAAATAAGGATGGGAAGCCGCAGGCTTCCCATTGATTTTTATTGTGTTCAATTTTTCTCGCTGAAAAATCTTGCCTGCCAAATTAAGATTTTCACGCACCAAATTAAAGCTTTTGCCACTTCTTTTAAAGTTTCGGTCAAGCCTTTGGGGAGGCTTGCGCTGTCAAGAGCGCGTAGCTCTTGTCGCGCTCCGCAGAGCGCGAAAGCTCTCTTACGGCGTTTTCTTTTTGATAGCTTTTTCTTTTGCGCCTGCATATGCAAAAGAAAAA
>CAJKRH010000090.1 GCA_905202255.1 uncultured Ruminococcus sp. | reverse complement strand
GGATTAACACATATGCGGAGCATGTGTGTTGGCGTCGCCGAGACGGGGCATCGTGGATGAAGTATGTGCGCTGACTGGATAGAAAATTTAACCGTTATTGACACCTCATCTGTCAGCCTACGGCTGCCACCTTCTCCCACTGGAGAAGGCTTATCATTCCTATTCGCTTATATCATTTTATGCTGTGTTGTAAGATGAAAAATTATTTTGTTACGCATGGGCTTCTCTTGTCACGAAGAAGAATTGGTATTTTGCCAGCCTTCTCCTGTGGGAGAAGGTGGCACGCGAAGCGTGACGGATGAGGAGTTATATATTATATTATCAAAACGAACCCTATCTCGCTATGTTCGCGCGAGCCGCTGCGATGCAACGAAATATGATTTTTAAGTGTGGGAGTTTCCGCCACCATTGACACCTCATCTCGGTCACTTGAGAGCATGGGCAAAAAAGCATTTTCAGTTTTCGACAGGCAAAAATGCGGCTTTTTTGTGAAAAGCCGCATTTGTTTTTTTCTTTATTCAGTCTATAAGCCCGAGGTATTTTTCCGCTTTCTTAAGGAATTTTTTCCCGAAAGCACCGATTATCCGGAGCAGAATAAATTCGCGCGAACCGTCAGGTCGGCTCATGGTATAGAGCGTCATATTTTTGTCCTTGCCTACCATGACATCGCTTTTGTCAAGCATACCGTATTTTTCCATAAATTCAATCGCCGCTATCGCCTCCGCAATTTCACAGCCGACGGTTTCCGCTATGTAATTTTCGCTTATCGTGGTGCGCTGACTGTCATAGACGAGTGTGAGTATACGGCGGTTTGTCGCGTTGCCGAGAAAATCAAAAAGCTCATCATTCTCCTCGTCGAAAATTTTCTTCTCCCTGTCGTCGATGCCTGCAAAGCCTGTACCCATGGAGATATACATGAGTTTTCGGAAAGGTCTGGCGACGCCGATATCATATGTGGGATTTTCTTTCATCAGCTTGACCAGCTCATCAAGCTTTATTCTTTTCTCCGCGTCGGTTTTGCCGCTGTTATATGACTGTATAGAAAAGCATATTCTGCTTATCATCAGCTCGGCTATTTCGTCATACGAAACATTTGTCCATTCGATAGCGTCTGTTTTTGTATCCATGCCGAAAAGCGCATCTATGCTTATATGGAAAACTCCTGCTATTTTCGGGAGCACGGATATGTCGGGCGCACTTGCGCCGCGCTCCCATTTTGATATAGTCTGCACGGAAACGCCGAGCATATCGGCAAGCTCCTTTTGCGTGTAGCCGCATTTCAGCCTGTATTCATATATATTGGTTGCAATATCTGCCATCAATTTCACCTCTCTGATGAATATTTTCGATACTGTCAATATTTTATCACGCTTTTCCTGCCATGTCAACTATACCGTTTGGCTACAAATTCTCCGATTTGGAGATATACCGCTGCATACGGTGTATTTTTGCGCGGAATATCACCTGTTGTTGTTGCCGTAGAAGCCCGCCTCCCACAGCACATGGAAGCATGCCTCTTCTCCGTTGATTTTTCTGCCGAAAGAGGCAATTGCCCTGAGCATGGCGAAGTTTCGCGAAAACATTATCTTCCTCATATAATATACGGTCAGTTCTTTGCCTGCGCCGAGCAGGGCTTTTTTCTCCGTGAGCATATAGTTGTTTTTCAGAAAATCGAGGCAGACATCCGCTTCCTCAGTGGTTATGCCGAGCGACTCGGCAATATAAACATTGCTTATCGGTCCGCTGTAAATATGTTCATGGATAAAATCGAGTATCATGCGGTTTGTCTTGTTGCCGAGAAAATCAAAGAGCGCATCGCTTTTCTCGGGGAAAAGCGTTTTGCCTTTATCGTCCAGCATGACAAAACCCGTATCCTCCGAGCCGTAAAAGAGCTTTTCGGGATTTATGCTGCCGACAGCCGACAGCGGGTTTTCATGCATATCCTTTATTACTTCGGCGGCTCTTTCACGCTTTGCTTCCGGAGTCCAGCCGTATTTTTCAAATGCTTCGTTTGTATAAGCTATGCGGCTTATGAAAATTTCTTTCAGTTCTTCATATACCTTATCCGCGCCGTAGCCTGATTCCGTTCCGTGTCCGATAACCGCATCTGTGCTTACGCCGAAAGCATCTGCTATCTCGGAAACCATATATACATCGGGAACTGTTACTCCCGTTTCCCATTTTGATACCATCTGAACCGTAACATTCAGCTTTTCCGCAAGCTCCTTTTGTGTGTAACCTGCTCTTTTCCGCAGTTCACCGATTCGCTCGCCTATGTTTATCATAATTTATCTCCTTTAAGCAGTATGGTTATAATATTTTAACATTATTTACCCGATATGTCAACAATGGCTGAGATAAAGTGCAGACTTTATCTCAGCCGCTTATATTTGTTTTGCTTAATCGAGCTTAAAGGGAAGTGTGTCCAGCTTTTCGCCGATATCATATCTTGTGAGAGTGAGGCGATTTGGTATATTCAGCTTCAGCTCGCCATATTTGGCATAGCGCCACAGGTGAGCGAGCTTCCATTTGTCGTTTTCCGCCGATACGGAACTCAGATGGGCTATATCTTCATTTTTTTCGCCTGTTGTGCGAATATTGACGCCCGCACCTGTGTTTACGGAGACGGAGCATTTCACAAATGAGCCGTCTTCCGCTTTTATGTATGCGAAAGAATTACGCTTACCGTTTTCCTGCTTCAGATTTATTATATAGAAGTTTCCGTCGTCCGAAATCCATATGGATTCTTCATGAATAAAATCACGGTTTATTTTGGTTGCTATTCTGTGACCATTGGGAATAGCGATGTTGAGATAATATAGGAAGCAACCGATAAAGCAGAGTGCCAGAATGACAAGAGCGATTATTGTTGCCACTATGCCGATGGCTGTCTGAGTACCTTTTTTCATAATGCCACCTCCTCTTGTACGAAAGGAAGTTCGATATCGCTGATGCTATAGCCTGTCATATGAAGCTCATTTTCGAGCGATAAACCAAAGCGTTCTTTTGCGGGATATGCTACGGATGGGGAGAGCGTCAGCGCGCTTTCGGAGGCTTCTTTCACTGCAAGACATGCAACGCGCCATGTGTGTCCGAGAGCATCTGTTTTGAATATGACAAAAATATTATCTTCTTTGCTGTCTACCTCATAAATATCGCATTTTTCCCATTCGCCGGAAGAGCTTTTTACAAATGCGAGCGTATTTTTTACGCCGGAAGAACAGGCTTGCGTAACTATGCAGAATGTTTTATCATCGCTCAGCCAGACAGATTCGGTGTAGAATACAGGGGTGTTGTAGGCAATGGAAATTTCTTTTTTGCGTGCATCTCGTTTTTCCGACATATGTGATGCACAGGCAAAACCTACCGTAACAAGCAAAGCTATGAGCACTATCGCGGCGATAACTATGAGATAGATTTTTAAGGATTTGCGCATATATACCATTCCTTTCTGCGAAATATTTCGGGCGAAAATATAATTGCCCACCTATATTATACCACAATCGGTGCTTTTTGTAAATTAACCGAATGGATAAAAATCTGGAGGGTAAATGTGCAAATGATACAAAAAATGATGGTAATTCGGCGCCGAGATGAGTATTTTCGGGTCGTCGTGGGAAGTGGCACATACGCGGAGCGTGTGTGTTGGCGTCGCCGAGACAGGGCAAGTGGGCGTGAATGTGGTATGTGCGCTGACGGGATGAAGAAATAAGCATTATAGACACCTCATCCGTCAGCCTACGGCTGACACCTTCTCCCACTGGAGAAGGCTTATCAAACCTCTTAGCGCAGATAGCGCTTTTCCTTTGTATTACATCACTCGATGAAAATTAGTTTGTGTACATAGTGCA
>CAJKRH010000089.1 GCA_905202255.1 uncultured Ruminococcus sp. | reverse complement strand
ACGCACGATCCACGCCAGCGGCAGCAGCCAATGCCGACCCTGAAGGAAGGTATAGCGCGATTCGATTTGCCCCGCAGGCGGAAAAAGCATATTGCGTATCAATTTGCCCTTTGCAGTCTTCTTCGATTTCGAATTGCGCAGCTCTATCACTGCATGGTCACGGGAATGGCCGAACAGATCCGAATCCAGAGTATAGCAGAGAAGCTTTTTGATCGCCGCTTCGTCCGGCGGCGGAAGCGAGCAGCCGCATTCCGTGCCGAACCATGCGCTGCATGCATTCATCAGCGTATGAAAAAACCCGGTCAGCTGCAAAGCTGCCATCTCCCGCTCAATGTTTTCCATATTCAGCCGTGCGCTCTCATTCTTCATATACAGGGCAATATCCAAATACATCCGCAGCCCCGCTCCGCCGCCGTACAGATGCTTTGCAAGATGGCACACCGTGTAAATAAAATGAAAATCCGAAGCAGGTCTGTACCGCAGCCCGTCATCCGGTTCCGCATACCGCCATGCGGCATCAAAATATGCTTTTAAATCGGCTCTGTTATCCAGATTGCCGTCCATTAAATTCGTGTGGATTTCATAATATTCCGCACCTTTAATGTAGGAATAAGTCGGCTCCCAGTTTTGTTTCACCGAATAGCCCAGCGAAAGCATCAGCTCGTGTACCTTTTGCCTGTCTTCCCGATGGATCAGCAGGTCAATATCCCCAAACGTGCGCAGCTCCGGAACGGGATAAAGCTTTCGGAGATAATAGCCTTTAACGGGCATATGTGCAATACCCCGAACCGTAAATTCTTTTGATAAAGTTTCAAAGTCCACGCGGCGGTTCAGGTTGCCGACAATCGCACCGTACAAAAAACCGTCCAGTCGGCGGCAAACTTCCGAATCAGTCGAGAGCCTCCAACGCTTGTTTTCATACGCCAACACGGGCAGCATGTTCTGCTGTGCCGCCGCCCGCTGCAATTCCGCCATGTTCCACGGTTCTTCCGTTTTCGGCGCAGTATCCTGCACAAAACTGCGCAGCAGTGCCGTGAATTGTTTTTCAATCATTTGCCGATATCCTCAACCCTTATTCGATGTTATAAACACGAAATCTGCGGATTTTCTCAAAACTTTTTGAAGCGTTTAATTATTTCATCCGCGATTTCGCCCGGCGTTCTTCCGACGGTGTTTATGTGCTCGGCACGCATATCCCCGCATTGCGCATCAAGGCATGTTTGGATATTGTTCATGCACCAGCACTCCTCATCCTCTCCGCGCTTAATTATCCTGTCGTGAATTGTCTGCCGATCGCCGTCAAGAATAACATACCCGACCGAAATGCCGCCGTCCGTCAGCCGCTGAATAATTTCAGTATACGAAACATCAAGCACAAGCGTCATCGGCACAATAATGTCTCCATCGTATTTGCTGCTTATATCCTTCAACAGTTTGCAGTTCAGCTCCCTCCAAAGCGGGTATCCCTCAAAAATAATGCTGTGTTTGCATTCCTCGGGATAATTGTCCCTGACAGCATTGCCGACCTCTTCCGCATCAAATATATGCGCTTTCGGCAGCTTCGCCCTGAGCTGCTCCGCAACAGTCGATTTTCCGACGCCGTATGCACCGTTTATCCAGTAAATCATTGCTTTCCTCTTTCCTTAATGCTGCATGTATGCCTTGATATGCAATAATGCAGTTTGCTTAATTCAGTCCCGCAGCAGCGGTTTCCCGTGACAAGAGGACCACCGTCTCTACGTGCATACAAAGCCAAATCATATCCCCACAAAATCACGGAAATATGGGCAATATTTTCATAATAACCAAACCGTTTGCTCATACTATTTCCAACAAATTTTTAAGTAAGCATTATATTACCGAAATCATAACAATTAGCTAATGTCACACATCCGCCGAACATAGTCCAATACATCCTTATTTTTCTTTATAATATTTTTATCGGAATACATCTGATCCAAAGTCTTCCAGCAATACTTTTTCCCATTGCAACGAAAAGTTCGTTTATTATTAAAATCAATCACAATATTCGTTGCTTGAAAGTAATGAAAATTATATTTTTTCTCACTTTATCTCCCACGGAATATTTCTCACTTATTTTATTACCTATATACTTAAATTCTATTTCTTCTGGTATTTTTAGATCTCTTTTTATGCACTCCTGTATATATTTTAATTCTTTCGCTTTACTAAAGATCTCATTCAAACAATGATAGTTTGGAAATAGCCAACATTTCCATCTTTTACTTTTAAACACCAAATATCTTCCATTATCACAGCTATCCCTTATTACAACAATATTAAACGGATGCTCTATCTTTGGGTCTATATCTGCTATTTCGCTATATAATTGATCTACAGAATAAATTTTTATGCTCCTTACAAATGTATAAATCCCATATGTCAATATAGCAATCGAAATACCCCATGCAATAATTTTGAAATATAACGGCTCTATAATTGTTAATTGACTGAAATCTGAAAGCACTAAAGTAATCATTAGGGATATACTAGAAATAATCTCTCCTATTCCATCATATTTTTTCTGTTCAAGCATTTTTCGTTTCTGTTCTAACAATAATCTTAATTTATTTTCATCAATATTTAACATCAAATTATCCCCTTGAAATATTAGCGTATCTATTAGAGCGTGTTCACACTAAAGAATCAAAAATCATGGCGAACAGGATAAAACCAGCAAAAACAATATCGAGTTTGTCATAGCGAGTAAAGATCCTCCGGAAACGTTTGATTCTTCGAAAGAAACGTTCGACCTCGTTTCTGCGTTTATAGAGTATCCTGTCATACTCCCATGGATCGATGCGATTCTTCTTCGGCGGAACGACCGGATTGTAACCCAGTTTCTTGGCTACAGCACGCATTTTGTCTCCCTCGTACGCGCGATCCATGAGAAGCGACTGACCAATACGGCAGGCCGGGGTAAAGAACAACAACTTCATTCCTTCCGGCGAGTCGTGTTTTGCGCCTCCGGAGAGCGAAAAGCTGACAGCCGATCGGTCAGATGCGGTAACCATATGAATCTTCGTGGTGAGTCCTCCGCGCGATCTTCCGATCGCCTGTTGTCCTCTTTTTTTAAAGCTCCGGTTCCGTCCGGATGAACCTTGACAGTCGTGCTGTCAAGGCATACCACCTCCACATTGGTCTGGATGATTCCCTCCGTTTGCAATGCGGCAAACACTCGGCTGAGCACTCCGTTCTTGCTCCACCTGTTCATGCGAACGTAGATTGTATGCCAATTTCCATAGGTTTCCGGCAGCGCCCTCCATTTGCAGCCGTTTTCCGTGACATACAGGATCGCATTGATCAGTTGAAGATTGCTCATGCTGACGTTTCCGCGCTGTCTCGGAAGATATTTCGCTATCTTTTCGTACTGCTCCTGCGTTATCTGCATGGCTCCATTATACCAGATATTCCTTTATTGTCAACTGTGTGAACGCGCTCTAGTCAAATAACTTCAAAATGCTTCAATGCATCCTTTATCGCTTCCACTTTCTCCGCTGTCGGATATTTTCTCGGCTGTTTCAATTCCTCTACCGCATTGGGGGCATCATACATCGGCAAACCCAAATCTCTCTTAACCTCTGCAATATATGCAGTATGTACTTTGAAGCCGTATTTTGCTTCTATGTACTCTTTTATCATTTTGTAGGTTACTCGCTCTTTTGGCTTATAGGCTTCTGCCCTTTCAGAGATTGCCTTTAAAGGAACTTTGCCCTCACCCTCGCCAAACTCAACTTTTACGTTGATATGACTGTCGGGCTTTTTGTGGGAAAGCAGTACTACCGTCTCAACATGTGTCGTCACTATGATAGGAACACATTGACTTTGCCTCGTCGGTTGTATGG
>CAJKRH010000088.1 GCA_905202255.1 uncultured Ruminococcus sp. | reverse complement strand
GGATTTGTGGATCCAAGAATTAGATAATTTGTTGCACTTCTCTTGACAATTCACTTTTTGAGTGATTGTTTTCTGTCATCTGATTGTATTGCCGTATGCTTTTACCGCTCCGCATTTCGGCTGTGCCATGGAAAAATTTAATTTTTCTTCGCGGAATTTTAGATTTTTTCATTGACTTTCGCCCGCATATATGATAATATATTGATATAAAAATTAGAATGGGGGAGGATTGGATTTGATATTCATCCCTCTTCTGTCCGAAAAATAAAAAACAAATATTCTTGTAATCGCAAAAGCGATTGGAAAGGAAGAAAAATATGGCAAGTTACGAAACAAGCGCCGAGCTTCGCCGCGCGGTGGAAGCCGCTGAAACGGCAGCCGACGCAAAGCTTGCAAAGCTCGGAAAGCTCTCCGCTTCCGCCCGTATGAAGCTTCTTTTCGACGAGGGTACCTTCGTTGAAACAGGCAAATACATCGGACGCAAGACCACAGAGCTTGACAGCGGCGACGGCGACAGTCTCGAGCCTGTTGTCACAGGCTACGGCGCTGTAAACGGCGTTCTCGTGTTCGCATTTTCGCAGGATTATTCCCGTCTCTCGGGCGCGCTCGGCGAAATGCACGCAAAAAAGATTTGCAATGTCTATGATATGGCAGAGAAATCCTGCTCGCCTATCGTAGGTATTTTCGACAGCGCGGGCGCAAAGGTTCTCGAGGGCGTTGATGCTCTCGCGGGCTACGGCGAGGTGATGGCAAAGGCGGCGAACGCCGATATCCCTCAGATAGCCGTTATCTCCGGTCCCTGCACGGGTGCGAATGCCGTCATCTCTCAGATGATGGATATCACAGTCACCGCGGCAAAGACAGGCGAAATGCGCATGGCATCCTCCACGGTGCTGGAGGATAAGACTCTCGGCACTCCCGCAAAGCTTGCGGAGCAGGGCGTTTCCGCGATAACTGCGGCAGACGATGCCGACGCTATGGCAAAGGTTCGCACACTCATCTCCTATTTCGGCGGTGAATTTGTTACCTCCGACAATGCAAACCGCGCTGTGAATGTCGATTCTCTCATGCAGGGCGAATATGATGTTCACACGGTTATAAACGAAGTATTCGACGCAGGCTCATTTACCGAGCTTTATGCGGAAAGCGCCGGAATGATAGTCTGCGGTCTCGCTGCAATGAACGGCAATGTCGTCGGCGTAATGGCAAACAACCCCGCAGTCAAGGGCGGTAAGCTCTGTCCCGGTTCTGCGGATAAGGCGCTGAAATTCCTCGGCATATGCGACCGCTATGCAATTCCCGTTATCACGCTTGCCGACAGTTGCGGTATTCCCTCGAGCGACAGAGCCGAGGAAAAGGGCCTTGCATACAAACTCGCACTTTTTGCCAAGGCTTACGCTACGGCAAGAATCCCGAAGATAAGCGTTGTGCTCGGCAGAGCATACGGCTCCCTCTATTCTATATTCGGTTCCAAGGCTATAGGCGCGGATATAGCGCTCGCTCTTGACAGCGCAAAGATAGCCGCCATGGCTCCGGAAGCCGCCGTGGAATTCCTCGGCAAGGTAAAGGACGAGTCGAAGCACAATGAAACAGCCGAAAAATGGGCAGGCGAATTTGCTTCTCCCATCCGCGCGGCAAAGAGCGGTCATATCGACGATATCATCGATTCGAGCGAACTTCGCGCAAGAATCGCCGCCGCAGTTGAAATGCTCACTGCATAAGGAGGGATTATTATGTATCTTTCCGATATGGTTGTGGCTACGCAGGAATCGGTCGAAACAACAGCGGAATCCGTGCTCTCGTTCGGCGAGCGCGTTTCCACGGGCCTCGGTACCTCTCTTCTCGGAATGGCGACGATATTTTTCATGCTCACGGTGCTCTTCATCATGATGAAGCTGATGAGCGCCGTTTTCGGAAAAAGCGGTAAGAAAGCGGAGAAATCCGTTTCCGTCACGCTTCCGGCAAAAGACCCTGTGCCCGTAGCGGTGCAGGCTGAAGCCGAGGACGAGGAAGAAACCGTAGCCGCTATAGTTGCCGCGATTTCCGCCTACACCGGAAGCTCTCCCACATCCTTCCGCGTAGTATCTTTCAAGCGCGTATATTTTAATTGATTATATATGGAGGAATTATGAAAACTTATAATGTAACAGTAAACGGAAAGGTTTATACCGTTTCCGTAGAAGAAGTAAACGGCGCGGCTCCCGCACCCGCAGCAGCGCCCGCACCCGTAGCAGCTCCTGCTCCCGTAGCAGCACCCGCTCCCGCAGCAGCACCCGCACCCGCAGCAGCACCTGCTCCCGCGGCTGTTCCCGCAGGCGAAGCAAAGGTAAAAGTTTCCGCTCCCATGCCAGGCACTATAGTCGCAGTGAATGTGACAGTCGGTCAGAAAGTTGAAAAGGGCACGGTTCTCTGCCTGCTCGAGGCTATGAAGATGGAAAATGAAATTATGGCTCCCGAGGGCGGCACGGTAACCGGCATCGCAACGGCAAAGGGCGCTTCCGTAAACGCAGGCGACCTGCTCATCACCATAGCGTAAAACTTCATTTTAAAAATTATATATTGGTGGTGAAAGAAATTGATAGAAGCTATAAAAAATTTATGGGAAACTACCGGTCTCTTTCAGTTTGAAAGCACCGAACTTATGATAAAAACGCTCATAATGTATGTCATCGTCGGTGTACTCGTATATCTTGCCGTTGTAAAGGGCTTTGAGCCTCTGCTTCTGCTCCCGATAGCGACAGGCATGCTCCTCGCAAACCTGCCCGGCGCAAATCTTTTCCATATGGAATGGTTTGTGGACGGCGTGCCTGTGATGCGCGACGGTATCGAGGTCATGTCGACCAAGCTTTCCGATGTCGTTTCATATGCGGTCGGAAACGGCGGACTTCTCGATATACTTTACCTCGGCGTCAAACTCGGTATTTATCCCTCACTCATATTCCTCGGCGTAGGCGCGATGACGGATTTCTCTCCGCTCATATCAAACCCGAAGAGCATATTCCTCGGCGGAGCCGCACAGCTCGGCGTATTCATGGCTTTCTTCGGCGCTCTGCTTTTCGGCTTCTCGCCTCAGGTAGCCAGCGCTATAGGCATCATCGGCGGTGCGGACGGTCCTACGGCTATCCTTGTAACAAAGATTCTCGCGCCCGAATATCTCGGACCGATAGCCATCGCGGCATATTCTTATATGGCGCTCATCCCTATGATTCAGCCTCCGATAATGAAGCTGATGACCACAAAGAAAGAACGCAGTGTCGTCATGACGACGCTCCGCCCTGTCTCCAAAAAGGAGCTTGTGATATTCCCGATAATGGTTATCATCGTCGTATGTCTCATGCTTCCCGATGCCGCTCCGCTCGTAGGCTTCCTCATGTTCGGAAACCTGCTTAATGTCAGCGGCGTTACGGACCGTCTTTCCAAGACTGCTCAGAATGAGCTTATAAATATCGTCACGATATTCCTCGGAATATCCGTCGGCGCTACGGCAAGTGCAAAGACCTTTCTTGACGCAAAGACTCTGCTCATTATCGCACTCGGTCTTGTGGCGTTCTGTTTTTCGACCTTCGGCGGACTTCTCGGCGGCAAGATAATGTATCTGCTCTCGGGCGGCAAGGTAAATCCGCTTATCGGCTCTGCGGGCGTTTCCGCCGTACCTATGGCGGCGCGCGTATCGCAGAAAGTCGGTCAGGAGGAGGTTCCCGGAAACTTCCTGCTCATGCACGCAATGGGACCGAATGTTGCCGGCGTTATAGGCTCGGCTATCGCGGCAGGCGTATTTCTTGCGCTCTACCAAGTTAAGTAAAGAAAGGATAAAGTCATGGCTAAAGTTAAAATTTGCGAAACAGTCCTGCGTGACGCTCATCAGTCCCTGATCGCAACCAGAATGAGCACCGAGCAGATGCTTCCGATCATCGATAAAATGGATAAGATTGGCTATTATGCAGTAGAGTGCTGGGGCGGCGCAACC
>CAJKRH010000087.1 GCA_905202255.1 uncultured Ruminococcus sp. | reverse complement strand
GCGACGCCGACCGAGTTTGCTCCGCAAATCGGTCAATTCCCCACTGGAGAAGGCTATGCAAAAAATGCTTTTATCTGTTTTAACAGTAAAAAAACTCTCCCTCACAAAAAAACAAGCGGCGAATGCCGCTTGTTTTTCATATATTCACCTTTCACACATCACTCCGCCTGATGGCGCAGGTCATGTGCGGCAAGTGCGGCGCCGCCGAAAGCGACAAAATAACCCGCTACATAGATAAGCGAATTGAGGCAGGTTTTGCCCAACTCCTGAATATACGCGCCATCGATAATGAAGTTTGCGAAAACGGAAACAATCATCACGGCAAAATATGCCGTATATATGCAGAGCGCGGGCGTTTTCGGCAGAACAGAGGCTTTTATATCGCATTTATCGCGCAGGAAAATCACCTTTATCACAAGCGCGATAACGGCAAGCAGACCCACGCAAAGCAGATTCACCGTAAAGGTTGTCATATCCGTCATGAAATAGTCCTGCATCTCCTCCGCATCAAGCTTATGCGAAACGGTAAGATGACGAATCAGAAATTGCAAAAAGGGATTTGCCGGATAAATAACCGCCATGAGCAAGGAAGAAAGAATTATCTGCTTTTTGCCGCCGAACATGAGAAGCATCGCAAAAATGCCCATAGCAAAATAAAAGGCAAAATCCATGACAAAAAACGAGGCGCTGTAAAAAAAGCTCCATGCTTGTGCCATAAATGTCGGCAAATCAAAATAAAACATACGGAGAAGACAGGCGATGAGTGTAAAAAGGCTTGTCGCGCCGAGAGGAATCACTGTTGTAAAAAGAATTATTTTTTTATTTCGCATTTTATTTCCCCTGAAAAAAGCCTGCTCCCGCAGGTTTGTTGTTGAGATAATTTTATCATATATGCCGCCTTTTGTGAACAGAAAAAATGTAAAAGTAATGTAAATTATAAAAATCGTCTCCATTTCGCATTGACATAAAGCGGTAAAAATAATATAATAAGAGGGAAATATGCTATTCCGAAAGGACAAGCCTTATGAAGCAGATAAATGAAATTGTAAAAAAGCATGACAAGCCGATACTGACAAAAGAAGATGTTCCCTATCATGCCACGCTTGTTTTCAATGCCGGAGTGGCAAAATATCAGGGCAAATATGTCATGGTTTTCCGCAATGATTACGGCGAGTGGGGAAATACGCGTTTCAAAGGCACAAATCTCGGACTTGCCACAAGCGATGACGGCATAAAATGGACTGTTGCGGACAAACCGATACTCGGTTCGGACAATCTCCCGCAGGGACTTGATATAAATGATGAAATCCGCCGCATTTATGACCCGCGCCTGACGGTTATCGACGGGCGCATATATATGTGCTTTGCCGTCGATACGGCGCACGGTATCTGCGGCGGTATTGCCGTAACGGAGGATTTCGAGCATTTTGAAGCGCTCTGCATCTCCGCTCCCGACAACAGAAATATGGTTCTTTTTCCGGAAAAAATCGGCGGCAGGTATGTCCGCCTTGAGCGTCCCATGCCCATTTATTCGAGAGGGAGAGACAGATTTGATGTGTATTTGTCGTCATCACCCGATATGAAATACTGGGGAAAAACAAAATTTGTCATGGGTGTTGAAAATGTGCCCTTTGCAAATGATAAAATAGGTCCGGGTGCGCCGCCCGTCAGGACAAAATACGGCTGGCTCACGACAATCCATGCCGTTGACCGCGATGATTCACGCGGCAAAAACGGTTGGGAACCGAAATGGACAAAGCGTTATCATGCCGGCATAGCTTTGCTTGATGCGGAAAATCCGCATAAGGTGCTCGGCATTTATGACAAGCCGATAATAACGCCCGACCTGCCTTGGGAAACGGACGACGGTTTCCGTACACATGTAATATTCCCCGGCGGCATGATACTCGAAAAAACAGGAGAGGTAAAAATTTATTACGGCGCCTCGGATACGGTGGAATGTCTTGCCACAGCCGACGCGGACGAGCTTGCCGCGCTTTGCCTCGGAAAATAAACCTTTTTTGAAGGACACATTATAAAAATGAAATATTATCCGCATATAAAGCGAATACTTGATTTTGTATTCTCGCTTTTGTTTATCGTTATTCTTTTTCCGCTGTTGCTGATTGTAGCACTGATACTCATTTTTACATCGGGTGCGCCCGTTATTTTCACGCAGAAAAGAATCGGAAAAGGCGGCAAGCCTTTTATGATATACAAATTCCGCACAATGAAAAGTCATGCGCCCGAGCTTCCCTCGCGTGACCTGCCCGATGACGAATATGTTTCACGCTTCGGCAGATTTCTTCGCCGCACGGGTATAGATGAACTGCCTCAGCTTATCAATATAATCAAAGGTGATATGAGCATCGTCGGTCCGCGTCCTCTTATAGTGGATGAAAAGGAAATACACGCTCTGCGCACGAAACTCGGCGTATACAAAGCCGCACCCGGGCTGACAGGGCTTTCGCAGATAAGCTGCGACAAAATTACCTCTCTTGAGGAAAAGGCGGAATGTGACGCAAAATATACAGACAAGATTACCTTCGCGGGAGATATGAAAATTTTCTTCGCGACGGTCGGGAAAATGTTTTCCTCCGATGGAATAAAAGAAAATATAAAATGATGTAAAACGAAAAGAACCCGCGCGGGTTCTTTTTGTGTGCAGTGCAGGAAAAAGGTCGGCAGATGATACATAAAAGTATCGTCTGCCGACCTTTTTGTCAACACTTGGGGGATAAGTTGTCAATTATTTTTTCTTATATGTTGCGGTGCCAAGGCTGCTATAAAGCTTGAGCGTGTCACCTTCAACCTTATAATTGTATGTGAGATAGCCTATTTCAACCTCGGTATCGCTCTTTACGCTGTACTTACCTTCTTTGTCAAAACCGGCATCGTTTACCTCAACATATTTGCCGCCGCTTTTGAATGTGATTTTTGAGCCAAGGATGTATGTATCTCCGCTTTCAAGCTCCCATGTGCCGATAAGCTTGCCGCCGCCGCAACCGGTCAGCAGTATCGAAACGCAGGAAATAATTGTGATGATTGCGAGGATAAGTGCGATTTTTTTCATAACTGTTTCTCCTTTTGTAATTTTAATATGTTTGTTTTGCACCTATATAAGTGCAAAAATAGTATACCATACAAGTATACTATTGTCAATACCTTTTTTAAAAATAAAACGGAACGGTGATAAGATGAATCAGAATATAGAAAAAAAGATTGGAAATAACATTCGCTCATTGCGTGAAAACATAGGTATGACGCAAGAGATTCTCGCCGCGCAGCTACAGCTCCGCGGTTGTGACATCACCAGAAGTGCCGTGGCAAAAATCGAAGTGGGACAACGGCATCTCTATCCCGATGAGATAATTCTGATAAAAAATATTCTGCGAGTATCATACGATGATATTTTCAGACTCTGAAAGCACAACAAAAAGAACCCTCGCGGGTTCTTTTTTGTGCGCGTTTTTTGGTCAATGAAAAGCACGAGAAAGACAAAGTTATTTTATTTTTCTTCGCGGTCGAACAATGTTCGACCCCTGTCTCGGCGACGCCGACCGCGTTCGCTTACGCGAATCGGTCAATTCCCGCCCTACGATATAAGCCCAAGCATAGCCAACAGAAAAAGCAAAAATATGTACTCTATCCCGTCAGCGCACAAACTAAATTCACGCCCGCCTTGCACTTTAAGCGGGCGTGCAGACAATGCGTGCACGAATCTGCTCGGCTATCTCGCGTGATATGTTCGCACGCGTGGTATAGCCGAGATTTCGGAGAGCGGCAAAACTACCGACTTTCGCTCTGTCCTTTGCCGCACGCACTTGCCACGCACGGCTCGCGCGACTAACTCGTGCACGCCGCACGGTGGTTCGGAAGGAGGACGGCGCGAGTCCTCCTTGCTGACTTTTGGTACTTTTGGTCATGCAAAAGTACCATAAGCACAAAGAATTTTTAAGTCTTTTTTACAAAAGACACCTCATCCGTCACGCTTCGCGCGCCACCTTCTCCCACTGGAGAAGGCTGGCAAAAATCCTTGCTTTCGTCAGCGCGTGTACTGGATTCACGCCCGCCCACCTTATTATGCGGGCGTGCAGACAATGCGTGCACGAATCT
>CAJKRH010000086.1 GCA_905202255.1 uncultured Ruminococcus sp. | reverse complement strand
GCACGAATCTGCTCGGCTTTTTCGTGTGATATGTTCGCACGCGTGGTAGTATGAGGTTGCGGGGAGTGCGAAACTACCGATTTTCGCTCTGTCCTTCGCCGCACGTACTTGCCACGCACTACTTCTTGCGACTAACTCGTGCACGCGGGAAGAGATATATAAGAGAGGGGAACGCTCTCTTATATGACTTTTGGTACTTTTGGTCACGCAAAAGTACGATAAAAGAAAAGTATCATTATAATTCTTTAGGTCGTCGCAGAAATTAGGCAATGCGCCGCCCTGTATCCTCCTTTCATCATTAAAAAGCGCGAGAAACGCAAGGTTTCTTCTGCCGTTTCCTCTCCCGAAAAGCAACATTAAATCGCCTTTTTCTCATTTCGGTATCAGTTATATCGATATATGCAATACTGATATGTAAAATCGGCAATTCACAAAACAGTCCGCCCATGATATAATGTAATCGTAATTTCTCGGAGGAGGTGCAAAATGAAAAGAAACGAAATATCGCGTGCCACCATGGGGAGACTGCCGTCATATCTTTCTTTCATCGACTCTCTGCCGGAGGATATGCAGCGCATCTCGGCAACATCAGTGGCTTCAGCGCTCGGGCTCGGCGAGGTTCAGGTTCGCAAGGACCTTTCCGCAGTATGCGGCTCCGGCAAGCCGAAGACGGGCTACGAGGTTGCAAAACTGCGCGAGGCAATCGAATCCGCGCTCGGTATAAACCGAAGCTGTGAGGCAATCATCGTAGGCGCGGGAAAGCTCGGCTCCGCTCTGCTCGGCTACGGAGGCTTTACGCAGTACGGTATCACTATATCGCACGCATTTGATACAGACAGCACGAAATTTTCCGAATACATACGCCCGCTTGACGAGCTGCCGTCTTACTGCAGAATGCGACAGATAGAAATAGGCATTATCACCGTCCCGCAC
Source organism: uncultured Ruminococcus sp. (assembly GCA_905202255.1). GTDB lineage: Bacteria > Bacillota > Clostridia > Oscillospirales > CAG-272 > Apopatosoma. The sequence continues at coordinate 3,189 of CAJKRH010000086.1, read as the reverse complement.
GACTGTGCGCAGGAAACGGCTGATTTCCTCATCAGGAGCGGCGTGCGTGCAATATGGAATTTCTCATCGGCGCGGCTCACCGCTCCCGACGGAATCACCGTGCAGAATGAAAGTCTTGCGCTATCGCTTGCGAGACTGCGTCAGAAAGTAGAAAAACATTAACAAATCATAAAATATTATTGAGGAGAAGCTCATGGAAAAAACCACAAGAACGCTGATAGACAGCGTTGAATCGCTTGAAAGCGCAATTGCCCGCGTCAGAGTGGCGCAGAGAAAATTTGCCACCTATACGCAGGAGCAGGTAGATGCCATATTCAAAGCGGCGGCAATCGCGGCGAATAAGGCAAGAATTCCCCTCGCAAAAATGGCTGTAGCCGAGACAGGCATGGGCATAGTTGAGGACAAGGTGATAAAAAACAACTATGCAGCCGAGCATATTTACAATGCCTACAGGCGCACTAAAACCTGCGGCGTAATAGAAGAGGACAAGGCATACGGAACGAAAAAGATAGCCGAGCCTATCGGAGTAATCGCCGCCGTCATTCCGACAACAAACCCCACCTCCACCGCTATTTTCAAGACGCTGCTCGCGCTCAAAACGCGAAATGCAATAATCATCAGTCCCCATCCGAGAGCAAAAGCCTCTACCGCGGCGGCGGCAAAGATCGTACTTGATGCGGCTGTGGAGGCGGGCGCACCCGAGGGCATCATCAACTGGATAGATGTTCCGAGTCTTGATATGACGAGCCTGCTCATGAAGGAAGCCGATATCATCCTTGCGACAGGCGGTCCCGGCATGGTAAAGGCGGCTTATTCCAGCGGCAAGCCTGCGCTCGGTGTAGGCGCGGGCAATACTCCCGCAATAATCGACGATACGGCTGATATCGTTCTCGCCGTAAGCTCGATAATACATTCCAAAACCTTTGACAACGGCATGATATGCGCTTCCGAGCAGTCGGTTATCGTGCTCGACGGAATATATGACGCGGTAAAGGCGGAATTTGCCGCCCGCGGTTGTTTCTTCCTCTCACCCGAGGAGACCGAAAAGGTAAGAAAAACGATAATCATAAACGGTGCGCTCAATGCGAAGATAGTCGGTCAAAGCGCGGCGAAGATAGCCGAGCTTGCAGGCGTGAAGGTCCCTGCCGGCACCAAAATACTGATAGGCGAGGTGGAGAGCGTAGAGCTTTCCGAAGAATTTGCTCACGAGAAGCTCTCGCCCGTGCTTGCCATGTACCGCGCGAAGGATATAGGCGACGCTTTTGACAAGGCAGAGCATCTTATTGCGGACGGTGGCTACGGTCATACCTCCTCCATCTATCTCAATGCCGGAACAGAGCAGGCGAAGCTCAATGAATTTGCGGCAAGAATGAAAACCTGCCGTATCCTCGTGAATACACCTTCATCTCAGGGCGGTATCGGAGACCTTTATAATTTCAAACTTCCTCCTTCCATGACGCTCGGCTGCGGTTCATGGGGCGGAAACAGCGTTTCCGAAAATGTAGGTGTAAAGCATCTGCTCAATATAAAAACAGTTGCCGAAAGGAGAGAGAATATGCTCTGGTTCCGCACTCCCGAAAAGGTGTATATAAAGAAAGGCTGTCTGCCTGTCGCTCTCGATGAGCTGAAAAATGTCATGGGTAAGAAGCGTGCCTTTATCGTGACAGACGCTTTCCTCTATCGCAACGGTTATACCAAGCCGATAACGGATAAGCTCGATGAAATGGGCATTATCCACACCACATTCTTTGATGTCGCTCCCGACCCGACGCTTGCCTGCGCTGTCGCAGGTGCCAAGCAGATGACCGATTTCGCACCCGACTGCATCATCGCTCTCGGCGGCGGTTCGGCTATGGATGCGGGCAAGATAATGTGGGTTCTCTATGAGCATCCCGAGGCGGATTTCATGGATATGGCAATGCGCTTTATCGATATCCGCAAGAGAGTTTATACTTTCCCGAAGATGGGCGAAAAGGCATATTTCATCGCCGTGCCTACCTCGGCGGGTACAGGCAGTGAGGTTACACCTTTTGCCGTCATCACAGACGAAAAAACGGGCGTGAAATATCCGCTTGCCGATTATGAACTTCTGCCGAATATGGCGATAGTCGATACCGATTTCCATATGAGCGCTCCCCGCGGGCTGACAGCGGCTTCCGGTATCGATGCGGTAACTCATGCGCTTGAGGCTTACGCTTCTGTTATGGCAACGGATTATACAGACGGACTCGCTCTGCGTGCGCTCAAGGTTATTTTCGAGTATTTGCCGAGGGCATATGACAACGGTCAGGTTGATGTTGAGGCTCGTGAAAAGATGGCTAATGCCGCCACCATGGCAGGCATGGCGTTTGCAAACGCTTTTCTCGGCGTATGCCATTCCATGGCGCATAAGCTCGGTGCTTTCCATCATCTGCCGCACGGCATCGCAAACGCGCTGATGATAGAAGAAGTGCTTCGCTTCAATGCTTCCGAAGCTCCCGTCAAGATGGGAACATTCTCACAGTATGACCATCCGCATACGCTCGCACGCTATGCAGAGGTTGCCGATTATCTGGGGCTTGGCGGCAAGAGTGACATCGAAAAGCACGAAAATCTCATAAAGGCGGTAAACACGCTCAAGGAGCGCGTCGGCATAAAGAAAACGATACGCGATTACAATATAGATGAGGCAGATTTCCTTGCAAGGCTCGACGATATGACCGAGCAGGCGTTTGACGACCAGTGCACGGGTGCAAACCCGAGATATCCGCTGATGAGCGAAATAAAGCAGATGTATCTCGATGCCTACTACGGCAAGCACTTCACAGAACCCGAAATGCTGACAGCAGGCGGCGCGGGCGAAAGTGCCAAGCAGACAAAGCGCAAAAGTAAATAAGGAAATATAAAGACAAAACTTCGGCTCCTCGGAGCCGAAGTTTTGTTTGGGTTGGGGATATTTTAATTTATCTTGTATTGGTCGCCGAGACAGGGGTCGAACATCGTTCGCCCGCGAAGAATCATAAAGAAACTTTTCTTCTTATCGCGCTTTTGAGTGACCAAAAGCGCGGCAAAAGTCACATAAGGTCGTTCCTGCCTTATGTATCCTCCCCGCATCTTCCCGCCATGCTCTATTCAAACAACCATCGCCCTCCGGTGCGAACATAGCGAGCGAACCGTCCAATCGTAACTTATCCGCGGCTACAGGCTCGA
>CAJKRH010000085.1 GCA_905202255.1 uncultured Ruminococcus sp. | reverse complement strand
CGCAAGAAGTAGTGCGTGGGAAGTGCGTGCGGCAAGGTGGCAAAGCAAAAGTCGGTGGTTTATTTACCCTCCACATCTTCATCTATACCACGCGCGCGAACATAGCACACGAGGAAGCCGAGCAGATTCGTGCACGCATTGTCTGCACGCCCGCTGAAAGTGCACGGCGGGCGTGGATAAGGTGAGTGCGCTGACGGGATAGAGTACATATTTTTTGCTTTTTCTTTTGGCTATATTGGGGTTTTATCTTGTAGGGGCGAACATTGTTCGCCCGCGAGATGCTTAAAGTAACTTTTCTTCTTCTCGCGCTTTTCGTCACCGAAAAGTACGATAAAAGAACCCCCTCATATCTTCACAAAATCCGGCTTTCGCGCGTGGTATACCGCAATCTCGCGAAAACCGACGGCTTTCAGCATTTCCTTTGCCGTGCCGAAATCGGCGGCAAGGTCGCGTGCGCTGTGCGCATCGGAGCCGAGAGTTATTATCTCTCCGCCGAGCTCGCGGTAGCGCCGCAGTATTTCCGCATTCGGATGCGCGGAGGGAAGCCCTTTGCGCAGTCCAGAGGTATTGAGTTCAAGCCCTTTACTGCGGCTTATCAGCGCGCCGAGAATCTCATCGAGTATATCGGCAAATTCCGCACAGCGCACTTCTTTTTCGGCATATCCGCCGTATCGCGCCACATAATCGAGATGCCCGTATACATCAAAATCCTCATGCACGCGGATGTTTTCAAGCACCTCGCGAAAATATATCATATAAGCTTCGCGCCTCGTGCGCCCCGCGAAAAAACTGCTGTCCATCGCCATATCTTTCCCCGCCGTGATATGCGAAGAGCCTATCACAAAATCAAAGGGATATGACGAAACCACCGCATGAACCTTTTCCGCGATATGCGGCTGAAGTCCCATTTCTATGCCGAAATTTATGCGCGGAGCATCGTATTTTTCTTTTATGCGCAGATACTCCGCATAATAAGCGGGAATATCGACCGCCGAGAGGTCACTTTTCATGCCCGTGTAGTCGTCCCAGTGCTCCGTGAATGTCATTTCGCATACGCCGCGCTCACGGGCGGCAAGCATATATTCCTCCATATCGGAGATGCCGTCATGCGAAAAGCGCGTGTGTATATGCGCATCAATCAGATTTGCTTCTGCCATATCTGTCATTTTTTCAGGGCGAGCCCGCCCATATTCGAAAGCGGGAAAACGCGGAAAACGGCTTTTCCCATCACTTCATGAACGGAAATAAGCCCTATCATCGAGCTTCGGCTGTCGGTCGAACCGTTGCGGTTGTCGCCCATGACGAAGATATATCCCTCGGGAACATAGACTTCGTTTGACATAGGCACATCCTCGCGGCGCATCGCGCCCGAAACGCGGTTGACATAATATTCGTCAAGCTCGCGGATGTTGCCGTCTTTGCTTTTTACGCTGACTTTCCAGTCTGAAAAATCAAATATCACCGTTTCTCCGCCTGTCGCGATGACGCGCTTTACAAGCGGCAGGGAATAACCCTCGGTTTTCTGCACGGCAACTATATCGCCGTATTCCAGTTCGCCGACTATGGCGGAAACTATCAGCCTGTCGCCATGCTGAAGCGTATTTATCATCGAGGTTCCGTCTACGCTTGAGAGGCGGAAGAGAAGCGTGAATATAAGTATCACGGCGGCAACGGAGCCTGCCAGCATCTCCACGAAATCATAGATTCCGCGGCGGCGCTTCATTGTTTCGTCTTCGGGCGTACTTTCCTGTGCGGAAGAAACGGGAACTTCACCCGCATTGCCGCCTGCAAGATTTTCGTTCTCGCCGAGAGCTTCATTTTTTTCGTTTTCTGTCATTTTTTCCTCCTGTACCTCTTATATTGCCATTTCCGTTTCGGCGGCAAGCATATGAGTCACTATATAATTTACCGTCAGCAGTACGATGCAGAGCACAAACTGCGCCACCCATGCAAGCTCAAGCCAAGGGGACGCGATATATGCCGCGGCGGATACGAGCGCGAATATTACTTCGAGCGCGAAAAGCCCTTTGCCGCGCTTTTGCAGATTCCGCTTTATCGCGCTGTCATAGTCCTTGCGCGTGTCGGTTTTCGCCTTGCCGCGAAGCCCGACGGAAGCTCCTGTGAAATCGCGGAAAGCTTTGTATTTCTCATGGCATACAAGGACAAAAAGCACGCATGAGATAAGGCGCAGAGCCGCACATGGGATAAAATATGCGGCAAAGCCCTCGCGCGTCTGCGGCTGATAAAGTCCGCCCACCTGCGACGCATAGAGCATGGAGGCACCGTAAAATGCCGCCGCCGCGACCGTGTATGCCACGCAGAGCCGAACGGCTTTTTTCTCGTTTATATACGCGCGGAAATCGAAGAGCGCCCAGAGTATTATTATGCCGAAAAGAAATTCCGGCAGGATATAATATGCGCTCCTGCTCTGCATATATGAGGAAAAAGGAACTCCGAAAAGCAGAAGAATCGCTCCGCAGGTTTTGGAAGAGAAGCGCGAGGAATATATCTTATTCCAGAGATAGGTGTCGGGGAGAATCTCGCTTTCGTATCGCGCGAGGATATTCTCCGTGAAAGCCGCATCCAAGCGGTAAAAGGCGAGATATTTCTTCATTCCCGCAAGCCAAGCCGCGCCGAGCACGAGCGAAATCAGCGCACACATCACGGTGAGCAGCGTATGCAGGGTTTCAAACGAAGTTGAGGACTGCGCTCCGAGCACGCTGAACATGGGGAGCACGGGAGCGGCGGCACGCACGATGACAAAAACCACCGCGAGCACATGGACATTTTTATTCTGCGTGTCGCGCTCATCGCCGAGATTACTTCCGTCGCCGCGGACATAGACATATTCCATGCCCTCGAAAAAGGCGAGAAACGCGGGAATGAGCAGAATACAGTCGAGCACGCCGAAAACAAAAGCAAAGGTCAGCAGCATTGTGGAGTCGAATATCGAATCCTTCATCGAGGCGAGTATCTCGACGGCGATGCGTGCGATGCAGACCCAGATATATACCTTGAAGCGGGCGGCGCTTTCCATGAGTTTTTTCTCGAAGAAAGCGAGTTTTCGCAGTCCCATGCAGATGAGCAGAGTGCCGATGATATCGGGCAGGATATCGTATACGCTGAAAAACGGCTCAAAGAGAAATACGCAACCGGCAAGGAAAAGTCCCAAGCCGAGAGAGTCTTTTTTTGCTTTTTCCTTTTTGCCTTTCATAAAATCACCTGCGCTTTTTCCATTTTTTCTTTTTGGTATTTCCGTGCGGCGCGCTTTCTTTTTCCTCGATATAATTGCGCGCGCCTTTTTCATATAAGTCAAAAGGCGTTTTCAGCCTGTGATTTTTCGTATCTTCCATATCCTCGTCGCCCTCGAGACATATGCGGGCATAACAATTGAAGAGATTTATTTCGACAAGAATTACCCAGAGAACCGAGAGAAGCTGAGCTATGAGCGGGAGCTTCAGCGAAGCTTCAAAGGAGAACCAGCCGAGCTTTTCATTGAGATTGAGGAAGAGCGCCACCGCCCAGAAAAGCGGCATGAGAATGCAGTTTCGCAGGGCTTTGCGCCGGAGCTTCGGCAGGTCGGTTTCTTTTGCTATATTATAAAGCGAAATGAGAAGCGATATGGTAAATGCCGCCGTGAAAATTTCATAGAAAGCGCCGAAATACAGGTCAAAGGCATCACTCATGCCGCCGGAAGCGAAGCTTATTTCCGCACAGAGGCGGACAGCGGAAATGACAAGCCCGCATATGGAGAGAAGTCGCGTAAAATCAAAGCAACGGCAGTGATTTTTTGCTATATTCAGTCCTGTGAAGAGCAGGCAGTAGCCGACGAAATCGGGCAGAAAGTCTATTCCGTAGTATGAGGCTTTTGCCATGAAAGCAAAGCCGATGAACATATATCCGAATCCCATTTTGTTTTTTGTCGGGAGTTTCACCCGCTCCTTGTAGTTTTTTCGGGCACGATGCCTTTGTCCTTGTTTTGTCTGTTGGCTATGATTGAGTTTTATCTTGTAGGGGTCGGCGCCTCGACGACCCGCATGGTAGGGGCGAACATCGTTCACCCGCGAAGAATCATAAAGAAACTTTTCTTTTATCGTACTTTTGCGTGACCAAAAGTACCAAAAGTCATTTAAGAGGATTTT
>CAJKRH010000084.1 GCA_905202255.1 uncultured Ruminococcus sp. | reverse complement strand
TTTGGAAGGAGGACGGCGTGAGTCCTCCTTGCTGACTTTTGGTACTTTTCGTCACCGAAAAGTACGACAAAACAAAAGTTTCTTTATGTATCTCGCGGGCGAACAATGTTCGCCCCTACTAAGTGGCGGGTCGTCGAGGCGCCGACCCCTACAAGCAAAAACCCAAGTACAGCCAACAGCCAAAATAAAAAATATACATGTCGGCGGACACTTGTTTACGCCACCGAAAAACCGCAAAAAATCGCCGCTCGCTTTCGCGGGCGGCGATTTTCATTATGCTGCTTATTATTTTGCGGTTACCATGAGCCCGTTCTCGTCCGCAGCAAGACAGAACTCCGTGCCGGGTGCTGGATTGTCGGCGATAAGCTTTCTTGCTATAATCGTTTCGGCTTCGGACTGGATAAATCTCTTTATCGGACGTGCGCCGTAGATAGGGCTGTATGCCGTATCTATGATATAATTCTTTGCGCTCTCGTCTATGGTAAGTCTGATATGCCTGTCGGCAAGTCTCTTTTCGAGATCTTTGAAGAGAAGCTCTACTATCTTGCCGATATCATCCTTTGTCAGCGGCTTATAGAATACTATTTCATCAAGCCTGTTGAGAAATTCGGGACGGAAAGTGCGGCGGAGCAGATCATTTACGCCTTCGCGAGCCTGATCGCTTATCTCGCCGTCATCGCCGATACCGTCAAGGATAATATCAGAACCGAGGTTGGATGTCATGATGATAACGGTATTTTTGAAGTCGACCGTTCTGCCCTTGCTGTCCGTAACTCTGCCGTCATCAAGTACCTGAAGCAGTACATTGAAAACATCGGGATGGGCTTTTTCGACCTCATCGAAAAGAATTACGCTGTAAGGACGGCGGCGGACTGCCTCTGTGAGCTGACCGCCCTCATCATAGCCGACATAGCCGGGAGGCGCTCCGATAAGACGCGATACGGAATATTTCTCCATGTATTCGCTCATATCTATTCTTATCATATTATGCTCGTCATCGAAGAGCGCTTCCGCAAGAGCCTTTGCAAGCTCTGTCTTGCCGACGCCCGTAGGACCGAGGAAGAGGAATGAACCGATAGGTCTGCGCGGGTCTTTTATGCCTGCACGCGAACGCAGAATTGCATCCGCAACCTTTGAAACGGCGGCATCCTGACCTATCACGCGGTGATGGAGTATATCATCGAGATGGAGCAGCTTGTCGCGCTCGCCCTCCATGAGTTTGGATACGGGAACACCGCTCCAACGGGAAACTATCTTTGCTATTTCTTCTTCACCTACGGAATTGCGCAGGAGCGTATTGCCCTCGTCATTCTGCTCATTCTTTTCGGCTTCTTCAAGCTCTTTCTGGAGTCCGGGAAGCTTGCCGTATTTGAGTTCTGCGGCTTTTTGCAGGTCGTACATATTCTGTGCGCGTTCGATTTCGGCATTTGTAGCCTCTATCTGCTCACGCAGCTTTGCAACCTTGTCGATGCCTTCCTTTTCGCTTTCCCATTTTGCTTTGCCTTCGGAGAATGTGGCGCGAAGCTTTGAGAGTTCCTCCTGTATCTCATGCAGATGCTCTGCCGAGAGCTGGTCGGTTTCTTTCTTCAGCGCGGCTTCTTCTATTTCGAGCTGCATTATCTTGCGGGAAATTTCATCCAGCTCTGTCGGCATGGAATTCATTTCCGTCTTTATCATGGCGCACGCTTCATCCACGAGGTCAATCGCCTTATCGGGGAGGAAACGGTCGGAAATATATCTGTTGGAGAGCACGGCGGCACTGATGAGTGCGCTGTCATGAATTTTTACGCCGTGATAAACTTCATAGCGTTCTTTCAGACCGCGGAGAATGGAAATCGTATCTTCTACGGTAGGCTCGGCTACCATTACGGGCTGGAAACGACGCTCGAGAGCGGGGTCGGTTTCGATATATTTGCGGTATTCGTTGAGTGTGGTGGCACCGATGCAGTGAAGCTCACCGCGCGCAAGCATAGGCTTCAAGAGGTTGCCCGCATCCATTGCGCCGTCGGTTTTGCCGGCACCGACTATCGTATGAAGCTCATCTATAAAGAGGATTATTTTACCCTCTGCCGCCTTTACCTCTTCAAGAACGGCTTTCAGACGCTCTTCAAATTCGCCGCGGAATTTTGCGCCGGCGATGAGCGCGCCCATATCAAGCGAGAAAATCTCGCGGTTTTTCAGATTTTCGGGAACATCGCCGCGGACTATACGCAAAGCGAGCCCTTCGGCAATAGCTGTTTTACCTACGCCGGGTTCGCCTATGAGACAAGGATTATTCTTTGTCTTACGCGAAAGTATACGGATGACATTTCTTATTTCGTCATCTCTGCCTATCACAGGGTCAAGCTTCTGAGCGCGCGCAAGAGCCACGAGGTCCTGACCGTATTTCTTGAGGACATCGTATTTGCCCTCGGGATTGTCCGTATCAACGCGGACATTTCCGCGGATCTCACGCAGTGCCGAACAGAATTTTTCACGCTCGATACCGTAGTCGCGGAAGAGCTTCTTTATAAATTCGCTCGGCTTGTCCATCATGCCGAGTATGATATGCTCGACGGAAACATAGCTGTCGTTCATCGCGTCCGCTTCCTTTTCAGCCTCGGCAAGAGCGGAAGCAAGCGTGGAATCCATATAGAGATTATCGCCGCCGCCCGTCACCTTGGGCATGGAAGCTATTTTCTTTTCTGTCTCACTTATTATGCGCGAGATGTCGGCGCCGCATTTTGCGAAAAGATTCGGTACAACGCCTTCTTTCTGTGAAACGAGAGCATAGAGCAGATGCTCTTCGGTGAGATTCTGGTTTGCATTGGAGAGCGCTTCATTCTGCGCTGCCTGCAATGCTTCTATACTTTTCTGAGTGAATTTTTGCATGTTCATAAAAACACCTTCTTTACTTTGCGGTTATGTCGGAAACGGAAATCAACCGCGGACAAAGTTGTCCGCGTATATTTTACGTACTGCGGCTTTTGCATCCTCGGGATTGTCAATGCGGCGGAAATATTCTTTCATCGCCTTGTCAAAAACCTTGATATAATCCGAAATTATTTTATCTGCGGGAATCCCGTCTTCTCTCTTGTAATAAATCTTGCGGAAAAATCTGTCGCGTTCTATTTTGTATTCGATATCGCCGAGATATTCCTTTTCAATCTCTACCCATGCGCGGTAAAAGCCCTGAACGCCTGCGATAAGCGATTCGTTCTGCGTGCGCATGGAAACACGAAGCTCGCCTATGCCCTCGTCGCCTGCGGTCTTATAAAGCTGAACGCTGTAGCGCACCGTGGGATTGTATTTATATGCGAGTGCCGAACGCAGATTCAGCATCGTATCGGACGGAGGTGCAAGTATCTGAAATTCATCGCCTACGCAGAGAATGTTTTCGATATTCTTGAAAATCTCGCCGAGACGCATTTCCGGCGTCTTATATGAGACATAGTTTGCAAGAATACGGTTTATCATTCCCGAGCGGCTTGTGCCGTTTTTATATGCGAGCAAATCTATCGCATCGATTATTTCGTCCGAGAGGACGAGAGAATATACACTTTTTTTCATAATCAGCCTCCTGTTTTGTCATATCTTTTCCGTTTACGCGGATATTATACCACTGTTTTTATAATTTGTCAAGCGTTTTATATAAAATAATTTACAAAATTCATAAAAAATTTTGCGAGGTTGCAGAGGCGGGAGACTGATTGACTCCCACGAGGATACATAATACTTTTTCTTTTCTCGCGCTTTTCACTGACGAAAAGCGCGCAAAAGTCAGCAAGGAGGACTCGCGCCGTCCTCCTTCCGAACTACTGGCGGCGTGCACGAGTTGGTCGCGCGAGCCATGCGTGGCGAGTGCGTGCGGCACGGGGCAAGGATGAAAACAGCAGTGTCGCACTCTCCGTGACTTCAACTATACCACGCGTGCGAACATAGCGCACGAGGAAGCCGAGCAGATTCGTGCACGCATTGTCCGCACGCCCGCTATAATGGGTCGGCGGGCGTGGGTCTAATATGTGCGCTGACGAGACTATCAAAATAAACCTCATCTCGCTATGTTCGCACACAGACGCGCACCCAAATCCGAACCGCGAGGTTCGCCGTAGCCTGACATGGCACAGCAGCGAATCCGAGTCGGCGCTTGAGCGTTTCGAACCT
>CAJKRH010000083.1 GCA_905202255.1 uncultured Ruminococcus sp. | reverse complement strand
TGTCCTTTTCGTTCTTTTCGGACAAGCGAAAAGAACACTGTAAAGAAAGTATCTTTATGCTTATTTTCGCAGGCGAAAAAAGTTCGACCCCTGTCTCGGCGACGCCGTTCAGAGGTGGCTCCGCCACCCTGAACCCTCCTCTTCGTCACTGAAAAGTACGATAAAGAAAAGAAACTTTCAGCATTTTCTTTGCAGAAAACCCACCAAACAAAAAAACGGATGGCGAACCATCCGTTTTCTTCCGAAAACTCAATTATTCAATGATAAAATCCTTGAGAGCCGCGAAAATCTTATCGCAGTCGTCGGAATGAACCGTAAGAGTGATAGGATTGAGCAGGTCAAGGCTGAAAATACCCATGATAGACTTTGCATCTACAACATATCTGCCGCTGGAAAGGTCGATTTCCTCATTGAATTTGCGGACAACCTCTACAAAATTTCTTACTGCTTCTATGGAAGAAAGACTGATTTTTACAGATTTCATAATAATATCTCCTTACTTTGAAAATTTACTTTATTCACATATATAATATCAAAATTCCCTCTTAATGTCAATAGCCTGCAAGGAATTTTTCGCAATTTCTTGCGGAGAAGCGATTTTCATATGAGCTTTTTCCGATAATAATAAATCCCGCAGGATTTCCCGAATTTGATTGCGATATCGGCTATCCTGCCCTCGCGCACAAAACCGTGCTTCTCATGAAATTTTACCGAAGCTGTGTTTATATCGGTGATTATGGAAATTATATTCGTTATGCCGTAATCTGCGGCAAGTTTTTCCAAAGCCGCGAGCAGAATTTCGCCGATGTGCTCATGCGTGTGGCTGCTGTCCACATAAATCGAGAGGTCGGCTGTATGACGATAGGCGCTTCTCTCGTTGAAAACGTTCAGATAAGCAAAACCGACCGCTTCACCGCTCTCGTCATGGGCGACGATAAAAGGATATTTCTCCGTTATCCCCGCTACCCGCACGCGGTAGGCTTCGGGCGAAAGTTCCTCCTCTTCGAGCGAAAAACTTGTGCTTTTAATATAATAATTGTATATTTCAAGACACTTTTCAATGTCTTTTTCGGTCAATAACGCTGTTGTTATCATGATAAATCCCCCTCTGCCGTATCCGGCGTTTTTTTCATGAACATCACGATAAAAGGCACACTGATGAGCGCCGTCAGCACATCGGAAATCGGCTGTGCCGTGATGATTCCGTCAAGCCCCGCAACGGATGAAGCGATGATTAGAACCGGAATAAACACCGCGCCCGAGCGCAGAAGCGCAAGAAACGACGCGATGCCCGATTTGCGTATGCTTTGGTAAAGCATATTTACAGGCACGAAAACCGCCTGAAAAACAACGCCTACGGAAGCTATGCGGAGTGCCGGCACGCCTATGGCGATTACCTCCGGCGCATTCTGAAAAAATCGGATTATCGGCTCGGCAAAAGCAAGACCGACGCACGCGAGGATTCCCTCCATGCAGAAGCCCATGCCCATGGTGAAGAGCAGACCTTTTTTCACGCGGTCATATTTTTTCGCCTGATAATTGAATGATGAAACAGGCTGAAAACCTTGTCCCACGCCGAGCCCGACGCACATGACAAAGGAAGAATATCTGCCGACGACACTCATTGCCGCTATAGCCGCGTCGCCATAAGGCTTCATGAAATTATTGAGCATGCCGTTTGATACGGAACTCAGTCCCTGACGGATGAGCGAGGGAAGCCCGCCTTTGATTATATTTAGATGAACCGTTCCGCTCCATGAAAAAGCTTTCGGTGAAACGGTGCTTTGCGCATCGCGCAGATAAAGCACAAGCAGGATGACAAAACTTATTATCTGCGAAACGGCAGTCGAAAGTCCCGCGCCCCATACGCCGAAATCATAGACGCGCACGAGGATAAAGTCGCCGAGAATATTGAGCAGACCGCCTGTGGTGAGTCCTATCATGGCATAGAAAGCCTTGCCCTCATAGCGGAGATTATTATTGAGTATCAGCGAACAGACCATAAAGGGACATGAGATAAGCACCCAGAAACCGTAATCTTTTGCATAGGGAAGTATCGTTTCCGTGCTTCCGAGCAGGCGCATGAAAGGTGTAAGGAATATAAGTCCCAGCACGGTTAGCAGTGTTCCTGCCGCCGCGCCAGTGAAGAACGCTGTGGAAACATATTTTGTCGCTTCTTTTGTGTCTTTATCGGCGAGTGCTTTTGAAACATAAGTACCCGATCCATGTCCGAGCATGAAAGCTATCGCCTGAATTATCGCCTGCAGGGTGAAAAGTATACCTGTCGCCGCCTGCGGACTTTCGCCCAATGTGCCGACAAAGTATGTATCTGCCATATTGTATATATTTGTTATCAGCATAGAGATTGTAGTCGGTATGCCGAGCGTGAAAATGAGTTTTGAGACGGGCGTTTCCGTCATTTTTCTGTAATGTGCTTCGGGGTCGGTATGCAAAATATTTTTACCTCCTTTTTTAAGCCGCTTGTAAAATGCGCGGATTTTTTATAATTATTTCAACATCAAAATACCTTTTATAGGCAAATATGTTCGCCTGCAAGAAACTTGAAGAAACTTTGTGTTTGCCGTACTTTTCTGTGAAGAAAAGTACGATAAGAAGAAAAGTATTTTTTCATCTTGCCGAGACAGGGCGGGATGTTTATGTAAAAGTAATAAAAGCAATTTCTCTTAAGTATATCACTTTCTGTCGAAAAAGTAAACCGCAATATTTACAAAAATTCATTTACTTTTGTGCCGTTCCGTGATATCATTATAAAAAATACAAAGGCAAAGCGGAGACGGATATTATGGCAAAAACGGTTATTTTTGAGGACGGAAGCGCGGAAAAGGAGCTATGGAGCCACCTTTCGGAAAGTGGCAAGCCGATAGTTATATATGGAATGGGCAACGGCGCGGACAAGATAATCGCAGTCCTTGAGGAGCGTGGAATTAGAGCCGTGGATTTCTTTGCCTCGGATGGCTTTGTGCGCGGTCAGCTTTTTCATGGCAAGCGCGTGCTTTCACTCTCCGAGGTGAAAGAAAAATATGCGGATTTCATCATACTTGTGGCTTTCGGCTCGCATTTGCCGGAGGTTTGCGGGGTTATCCGCCGCCTTGATGAACAATATGAACTCTATGCGCCCGATGTGCCTGTCGCGGGAGAGGAGCTTTTCGATGTGGATTATTATGAGGCGAACAGGGCGCGTTTTGAGGGCGCAAGGGCACTTCTTGCCGATGAACGCTCGCGGTTTGTTTTCGACTGCGTGATAAAATACAAAATAAGCGGAAAAATAAGTTATCTTGCCGCCTGTGAGAGCGGGCAGGATGAAGATATGCGGGCGATTTTCCCCGATGGTTTCACGGCATATTGCGACCTCGGCGCATATAACGGCGACACGCTGAAAAGTACGCTTTCACTTTACAGAGGAATAAAAAAAGCCGTGGCTTTCGAGCCGTCGGCAAAGGTTTGCGCCAAGCTTGCCGCATATGCGCAGACGCTGGACATGGAAACGCGGGTTTGCAATCTTGCCGCATGGGACAAACGAGAGGAGCTTTCATTTGCGGATGGCGCGGCGAGAAATTCCATCGTCACCGCCGTGAACGATAAAGCACTCTCCGGCGCGAAAATGCGTGCTGTGACAGGCGATACTCTCGATGCAAATTGTGATTTTTATGGAGAAAAATTATATATCAAATATGATGTCGAGGGGGCGGAAGAGCGTGCGCTTGCGGGTTCGCGCCGCGTCATCGCGGAGAACGAAACCTCGCTTCTCGTCTCGGCATATCATAGAAGCAGCGACCTTTTCCGCCTTGTCAAAATTGTTCATGAAATGCTCCCGCAACATAAGATTTACCTGCGCAAGCACCCCTATATCCCCGCGTGGGATATCAATCTATATGTGAATTGACCGCGTTTGCTTCGCAAATCGGTCAATTCCCCGCAGGAGGAGGCTGAGAGATGCCGAACTCTTTCTGAAAAAAGTGCTACACACAAAAAGATAATTGCTCAAATGGCACAGCGCAAAATGGTATAGTCAGTCTGTGTTGATTGGCTTGGCAAGCCTTCTCCAGTGGGAGAAGGTGGCAGCCGTAGGCTGACGGATGAGGTGCTATCTTAGATAAAGATACTTTTCTTTTATCGTACTTTTCAGTGACGAAAAGTACCAAAAGTCATTTAAGAGGGCTTTC
>CAJKRH010000082.1 GCA_905202255.1 uncultured Ruminococcus sp. | reverse complement strand
ACATATCACACGAAATAGCCGAGCAGATTCGTGCACGCATTGTCTGCACGCCCGCTATAAGTGCAAGGCGGGCGTGGGTTTGGTACCTGCGCTGACGGGATAGAGTACATATTTTTTGCTTTTTTCTATTGGCTATGCTTTGGGCTTTATCTTGTAGGGGTCGGCGCCTCGACGACCCGAAAATCCCCCTTTTCATTCTCCGGCCGATATTTTTTTCACCACGCGGCGGATTATTTCAGTGGACTTTTTCGCCGCGGAGTGCGCATATTCCTCATAATTCTCGGGCGCGCCGCCGTCCGCCTCATCCGAAATTACGCGGATAACGAAAAACGGCACTTCGTTTATATAGCAGGTATGCCCCACGGCACCGCCCTCCATTTCACACGATATTGAGGGGAAAACAGAATTTATCTTCTCTTTTTCCGCGGCGTTTGCGATAAAGCGGTCGCCTGTTGCTATCGTACCGATGCGATATCCGAGCTTCATCTCGCTCACTGCCTTCACCGCGGCGGCTATCGCCTTTTCATCGCAGGGGAAATAAACCATATTCACTACCGATACCATGCCTACAGGGTCGCCGCAACCCGATGTATCCATATCATACTGGCAGACCTTATCCGCTATCGCGACATCGCCTATATGAAGCTCCGGCGAAAGCGAACCGGCAATGCCGCTGTTGATTATCAGGCTCGGCTTGTAGCGCAGAATCATCGCTTCCGTGCATACCCCCGCAAAAACTTTGCCGGGTCCGCAGGTGACGACTACAACATCAACCCCGTCCAGCTTACCCGAGATGAATTTCATGCCCGCGAGCATCTCTTCTCTTGTCTCGGTCATCGCCGAAAAAAGCTCGGCTGTCTCTATTTTCATAGCACCTATTATGCCTATCATTTCGTTCCTCCGCAATGTGCGACTTCCAGTCTATATATTATCACAATCTTATAAATAAATCAATAGATAAGCGAAATCTCATCTGTATATCTTCGCCGTGTCGTTATAAAGCTCCGTTATCGAACGGATTATGTCATCATGACCGAAATCCTTGTGATAAAGCAGATTTATACCGCGTATCATACTGAGATTTTCTATAGGCAGGGCTGTGATTTTGCCCTTTTTCAGCTCGTCCATGCAGGCGCTGTGCGCAAGGATGGAAACACCGAGATCCTTCCGCACAAGGTCTTTTATCGTTGCTATGTTGTCAACCTCAAGCACGATATTGAAGTCATCTATACTCATGCCGATGCTCTCGAGATGCGAAACAAAAAGATTTCGCGTGCCCGAGTTCGGAAGGCGCAATATCATCTTTTCCTTTTTGATGTCGGCGAGCGTGACGGTGTTCTTTTTTGCGAGCGGATTGTTGTTGGACATGACGCAGACGAGATAGTCTGTATCGAGCAGACGCGCATTTATGCGCGAATCGTTGATATTCCCCTCGACTATGGCGATGTCAAGCTCATAATTTATCAGCATATCATAAAGATTATTTATCGAATCAGTAATAATCGTTATGCTTATGCCGCTTGTCTGATTTCCGTATTTAGCCAGAACTTCTGCTATGATATTACTCTCGGAGGTGTGCGTTATGCCGACGCGTATCTTTGTCATCTGCTTTTCTTCATCGGCTATTTCCTGCTGCATTTTGGCATAAAGTGCCTTGATGCGCTTCGCGTATTTTACGGCAATTTCGCCTTCCGGCGTGAGTTTTATCTCTCCTCTGCTCCTGTGAAAGATTTTTATTTTCAGATCCTCCTCGAGCATGGCAATATGATGGCTCACGGCGGGCTGGGTCAGCGAAAGCTCCTCCGCCGCTTTTGTAAAGCTCTTTTTTTCATTCACGGTGAGAAGGGTTTCGAGTTTTATATCAAGCATGGTTTTCTCCTTTATAAACGGAATTTATGGTTATCCAAAAATAAATAATTTGCATTTATGTAAAAAGTATTGTATCATATTATCAAAAGAAAGTCAAGACCATATTATTTAAAACAGATTATCGTCTCATACCGTTTTCGGGCGGTATGTTTTTGATTTATATATAAGAAAGGCATATTCCAAAAAATGTTTGATTGCATACTCGAAAAATTGCCGGACGGAACGGCAATTCTTTTATCTTTAGCCATACTTTTGCTCGCGGGCTTCTTAATGACGCGAATAACAAAGCTTCTTAAACTGCCGAATGTCAGCGGATACATAATAGCCGGCATCATCATCGGTCCGCATCTGCTCAATCTCATACCAATGCGCATAATAAACGGGATGAGCTTCTTCAGCGATATCGCGCTTGCTTTCATCGCGTTCGGTGTCGGCAGATTTTTCAAGAAGGATACTTTGCGTGAGACAGGCTGGGGCGTTATTGTTATAACGGTACTGGAGGCTCTGCTCGCGGGTGCGATAGTTTTTGCCGCGATGTATTTTGCCTTCGGGCTTGACCTCGGTCTTTCGCTCCTGCTCGGGGCTATCGCGACGGCAACGGCTCCCGCAAGCACGATGATGACGATAAATCAGTACCATGCAAGAGGAAAATTCGTAAGCATACTGCTTCAGGTCGTGGCGCTGGACGATGTTGTCTGCCTGCTTGTTTTCAGTGCCGCCGCATCCGTTATCGGAGCTATGGGAGAGGGAAGTGTTTCCGCTGCGGGCATATTACTGCCTTTGGCATATAATCTTGCCGCGATAATACTCGGTGCGATTTTCGGGCTGATTCTTGCAAAGCTTCTGTCACACAGAAGCGATGATAACCGTCTTATTCTCGCTGTGGCATTGCTTCTCGGTCTCTCCGGTCTCTGCTCGATTTTCGATATCTCGCCGCTTCTTTCCTGCATGGTATTCGGCGCGGTATATATGAATATGACACTCGATAAGGAACTTTATAAGCAGATAAACAGATTTACTCCGCCGATAATGTCGATATTCTTCGTAATGTCGGGTACAAACCTTGATATTACAGCGCTCGGTGCTTTCGGCGTAGTCGGCATAGTATATTTTCTCGTGCGAATCGTCGGCAAATATGCGGGCGCATATCTCGGTTGTCTTATCACGCATGAAGATAAACCGATACGCAATTATCTCGGTCTCGCGCTGATTCCGCAGGCGGGCGTTGCCATAGGTCTTGCTTATCTCGGAAAGAGAATCCTGCCCGATGATATCGGCAGTCTGCTCATGACGATAGTGCTTTCGTCGTCTGTGCTCTATGAGCTTATCGGTCCCGGATGCGCAAAACTTGCGATATTCAAGACATGTACACTCCGCGGCGAGGAAAAGCGGACGATAGTCCCGCCGAAAAAAGCCGCAGAGGCAGTTGCATCGGGCGAAAATACACAGCCTGCTTCCGATGAAACGGAAGAACTCCCGATAGTGAAAACGGGTGAAAAAAATGAATAATGAAAAGCGACGGTCATAGCTGGGTGTACGTAAGACAGTATTGCGCCGAGATTGACGAAGCGGCACAAAACCGCATGGAGCTGATCATGCGGTCGCTGGCAAAGCAAAACGGCGTGACCGAGAAACTGAAAGCCGACACCAAATGGAATGGGTACGGCAGATGAACGCTTGCAAGGCACAGGCAGAGGAAATTGTGAAAATCGAATTGATTTACGATTGAGTGAGGAAGTCCGGGCAGAAAACTGTTCGGACTTTTCTCATATAGTCCAAAGTTGCGGTAGAATTGTTCACAAGTTTTATGGTATAATTTGAATATGAAAATTGAGCAACAAATCGGAATTTGTGGAGGAGAACAATACGCAATGCTTCTTATCAAAAACTTGGAAACGCCAAGATTGACGATTCGTTCTTGGCAGAAATCCGATAAAGACTTTACGCTCTCTCTATGGGGAGACAAAGAAAACGGGAAGTATATGAGCGACCCTATCCGTGAGAACATGGATGAAGCGTATCTCAAATGTGTCGATGAGATGGAAGACAACCCGGAGGGATATTATCTGGTTGCTGAATGGAAAGAGGATGGTACGCCTGTCGGTACCTGTTGCATATTCCCCGAAAACGAGAATTACGATATCGGGTATTGCGTCTCAAAAGACCATTGGAAAGAAGGCCTCGGAACCGAAGTGATTGATGCTATCATTCGCTGGGTTAAGGCGGAAGGCGGCAAGTCCATCACGGGAGAAGTGGCAGATATCAATCTTGCGTCGGTTGCGCTACTTCGCAAATTTGGGTTTTCAGAGGACAGAAAAACGCGCTATAAAAAATGGGGAGAAGAAACCTATTTTGATGCCCATTATTATAAGCTGAACTTAGAGTGAGCATTCTATTCCGCACAACCAAACACCTGTTTGGCGAACTGATAAAATCCCTTTAGGAACTAAAGGGCGCACTTCTATACTC
>CAJKRH010000081.1 GCA_905202255.1 uncultured Ruminococcus sp. | reverse complement strand
ACACCTCATCCGTCGCGGTAAACCGCGCCACCTTCTCCCACTGGAGAAGGCTTATTGCTCCCATTAGCATAGATAGCGTTTTTAATTTTGTACTAATATGAAGTGTCTGTTTTTTTGAAAATAATTCGACATTTTGCCAGCCTTCTCCAGTGGGAGAAGGTGGCAGCTGTAGGCTGACGGATGAGGTGTCTATAATGATTATTTCTTTACCCCGTCAGCGCACTCACTCTATCCACGCCCGCCCATCTTTTTTCAGCGGGCGTGCAGGTAATGCGTGCACGAATCTGCTCGGCTTCCCCGTGTGCTATGTTCGCACGCGTGGTATGGCTGAAATTGCGGGGAGCACAAAACTACCGATTTTTACTTTGTCCCGTCCCGCACGCACTTGCCACGCACCACTTCTTGCGACAAACTCGTGCACGCCGCAAGTGGTTTGAAAGGAGGACGGCGTGAGTCCTCCTTTCTGACTTTTGGTACTTTTCTTCACAGAAAAGTACAATAATAAAAGCCATTTTTGTGTTTTCCATCCCCAAAAATCACGGCAATCACAAATCTCAAAAAAATTTCCCTTATTTTTTTCATTTTCACCAACCTTTTCGCCCGCATTCCTGTCTTAATGTCGAGCGCTTGAAAATAACAAACCGAAAGGAGACGCCAAATTGGTCTATATGCATCAGGATGATGAAACCCTCGTCATGCTCACGCTTGCCGGCGAGCAAAGGGCATATGAGGTTCTCGTCGTCAGATATCAGAAAAATGTCATCGCGGCGGCGCGCGCCGTCACGCATAATGACTTCATGGCAGAGGATGCCGCGCAGGACGCCTTTGTCACGGCATGGATGAAACTCGACACCCTGCAGGAACCGAAAAAATATGTTTCATGGGTCTGCAGGATAGCGAGAAACTGTGCATACAATATGCTCGGCAGATTCCGCGCCTTTCTTCCCCTCTGCGATATGGAAAATATCATCCCGTCAGACGACCCGGAGAGCAATCCCGAAGAAAGATTTGTCGTCTCCGAGAAAAATGCGAAGCTGCATGAAAACATCTCAAAACTGCCCGAGAAAATACGGGAGATAATCCGCCTGCATTATTTCGAGGGGCTTTCCGTAGTCGAGATAGCGGACAGGATGCGCATCCCCGCGGGAACGGTGAAATGGCAGCTTCACGATGGCAGAAAACGAATAAGAAAGGAGCTTTGCGCAATGAACGAAAAGGAAAACGATACTTTGACCGAAAAGGTCATGAAGAAAGTGGAAGAGCTGAAACTCTGGCAGCTGAAAAACAGCAAGGAGGGCTTTGCCGAGGTTTATGCCGATGTGCTTGCCGATGTTGAAAATCTGCCCGAGTCGAAAAAGAAATATCATGCCCTTGCCGATGTGCTTATGCGCGGTTGGTGGTGGCTTGAGGGCGAGAAAAACGATGAGCTTTTCGCCAGAATAAAAGCGGCGGCGGAAGCGGGCAAAAACGAAGAGGTGATGGATTTCATCGCAATACGCGAGGAAAATCTCGTCTGGGATAACGGTGCAAGAGAAGATTTCATCAGAGAAAAGCAAATCCCGCAGCTGGAAAAAGCGGGCTTTCGCGATGCGCTTGCC
The DNA here is from genome assembly GCA_905202255.1 of uncultured Ruminococcus sp. Lineage (GTDB taxonomy): Bacteria > Bacillota > Clostridia > Oscillospirales > CAG-272 > Apopatosoma. The sequence continues at coordinate 2,814 of CAJKRH010000081.1, read as the reverse complement.
GCGGCATGGATAAGGCTCGGCAAAATCTATGCAAGGGAGTCAAAATGCCGCCCTGATGAGGCAAAGGCAGCTTTTGAAAAGGCAAAATCCGCCGCGCCCAAAGGCAGCTTTTACTATGCGCTCGCCGATGAATCCGCCAAAATGACGGACATCTGCCCGCTCTATATCGAGAAAAACACGAGATTCTATTCCATTGCCGTCACCGCATACGATATCCGCATTATAAACGGCGAGCCGCACTATTTTTCGGATGATTACGGACTTCGCAACGGAGATGAATATATCATGGAAGCAGGCAACAACATTCTCCGAAACGCCTCCCGCTGCGACGGAAAATTCTTTATTGCCGGGCTTGTCGAGGGCGAAACATATACGGGAAGCGACGGCACTACGCTCACCTATATAGGAAGTGAGAGCGTAGCGACACCGTGCGGCACATTTGATGACTGCCGTCTCTGGGTGACAAAATACCACGAAAAGTATTCCTGCGAGCTTACAATATACAAGACTTATTATAAAGATGGCATCGGCATAGTAAAGCAGGAAAGCATAAGCGGACTGATTTCCGACACGAGAATGCTCTGCGCCTACAGCATAGCGGGCGGAGATGGGCTTATGCCTCTTGCCGCAGGAAACACATGGGAATATCTCTCGGACTGCGCCGATGATGCGGCAAAAATCCACCCGCGCTTCACTGTCGCTTCGGCAGACGGCGGCTCTGCCGTCATAGTCTCAAGCGAAGAGAACGAACGCATCAGATATGACGAAAATTCATGGGCGGAAATGATGTTGCTGATAAGAGAAGGATATAACAAAAAGGAAAACGGCAGACAAAAGCTCTGCGATGTTTCCCATGCCATGGAGCGTGCCGAAGCACTGGCAGATACGCCCTATCGCAAACTGCACACAAAGACAGCGCTTTCCGTTATGCGCAGAATAATGGAAACGGATGCCTATATGACACCAAACCGCAAGGCGGCAGGTCGCTGGAATTTCTTTGGATACAACAATATAAAGGAAAAAGCAGGCAGTATAAGCGAAGCGCGTAACCATAAATGGTCATTTGAATGGAAAATCACCGGCACGGGTTATATCGGCGAGGATATGACGCTCTACAACGATGTCTACGGTCTGCTCGTTGACTGCGCAAATGCACTCTGGTGCGATGAATGGCGCCCCGGCGCGGAGCCGACGGTAGAATTTGACCGCAGCGAGCATCGGAAAACAAAAATCCGCTGTGAGGAATGCGAGCCGATAACCACCAAAGCAGGCACATTCGAAAACTGCCTGAAGCTCACGCTGACTACGACAGGACTTGAAAATGCCGCAGGCAGAGAGTATCGCGGATTTGACAAGACATATTATTTTGCCGACGGAATCGGCATAGTACGCGCGGATTTCGTTTGCTGTTACGGTGTGAAAACCGTCACATACGAGCTCACGGAATATGAGGGTACAGGCGAGGGCTATATGCCTATTTGCGACGGAATGATGCGCCGCTATGACGGGTTGGATATACCGGACGGACATATTTCATATGCAATATACAATTACGCGAAAAACGATGCAGGCGAGCTCGTTATCCTTGCCGACAGATGCGGCATACGCATGAAACCTCCGGTGATGACAAACTACGGCGATATATGCTACGAACTTGGCGAAGATATATTCTGGGACAAAAAAGAATATTGGAAATGCCGTGAGCTCCATGACTTAAATAATTTCCGCATCATGGTTCATTACCTGTGCCGAAATCAGCCTTATACCGGCAAACCGAATAAAGCCGTCGCATGGCACAAAAATACGATAAGGATGATAGAGGGCTTCGGCGACGGCGAAGTGCCGCCCGCATGGAGGATGAGATATTTCCGTTCGCATTTCGTCTGCGGCACGGCGCTCTTCGGCGCAGGCAAAAAGGAAGAGGGCTATGAATATATAGAAAAAGCCTTTGAACTCTATGAAAAGTTCAGGGACACGCCGAGAAACGAGCCGCTTGATGTCGGAAACGAAGAGATTTTCGGCGGAGTGAAGATAGAAATCGCTACAGGCGTCATGACTCTGCCGGACGGAAGCCGCGATATATGCCCCGAATGGTCAGGTGATTCCTCCGCTTCATGGATGTATTACGGAATGACGACAAAGCGCGGTTGGGAATGGTTCAATTCCGTGCGCGATGAGGAACGCTTCAAGAAGTGCATCGAGCGCGCAAGAAAACTCATGGAAGAAGAAGAGAAAATGTAACATAACACAAAACAGGACTGCGTTGCAGTCCTGTTTTTGTGCTTGCGGAAAAATGATGGTGCTGACTTCTCCGCGCGATGGGAAACTTTTTCTTTATCGCGCTTTTGGTCACTCAAAAGAATCATAAAGAAACTTTTCTTCTTCTCGCGCTTTTCACTGACGAAAAGCGCGGCAAAAGTCATATAAGAGGGCGTTTTCCCCCCTGTCTCGGCGACGCCAAGCGACGCTTCACATTGCCTAATTTCCCGACAACCAGAAAAGAAACATAAAGAAACTTTTCTTTTATCGTACTTTTCCGTGACGAAAAGTACCAAAAGTCATATAAGAGAGCGTTCCTCTCTCTTATATATCTCTTCCCGCGTGCACGAGTTAGTCGCACGAGCCATGCGTGGCAAGTGTGTGCGACAAATAGCAAAGCAAAAATCGGGGATTTTACCGTTCTCCTCGACTTCATCCATACCACGCGTGCAAACATAGCACACGAGGAAAACGAGCAGATTCGTGCACGCATTTTCTGCACGCCCGCTGAAAGGGGATTGACACATATGCGAAGCATGTGTGTCGGCGTCGCCG
>CAJKRH010000080.1 GCA_905202255.1 uncultured Ruminococcus sp. | reverse complement strand
GCGGGAATTGACCGATTCGCGCAAGCGAACGCGGTCGGCGTCGCCGAGACAGGGTATTGGAGCTTGGGTGCGGACATCGGGAAGTCTGTGCGCTGACGGAACAAAATTTATATATTTTTTGTCTGTTGTCTGTAACTCGAGTTTTGCCTTGTAGGGGTCGGCGCTACCCCTGTCTCGGCGACGCGGGGCAATGCTCCGCATTACTTAATTCCCCGACGACCCGTTACAGCATGGGAATTAACACATATGCGCAGCATGTGCGCCGTCGCAAGATATAAAAATTGTCACATCCAAACATGTACCACATCACAAAAAATATCCCAAGCATTTCACTCGGGATATTTTTGCCGATTTCACTTTTTGGGTTTTACGGCTATCCAGATTTCGCAGGTATAATCGGGATTTTTCACATCGGCGGAGGGATAAACCTCTATCTCCGCGCCGCTCGCGTATTCATAGTCGCTCTGCGGGAAAAATTCCGTGCAGATTCTTCTGTATGTCTCGCGGAAAGCGTCGGGCATTCTGCCTTTCACCTTGAAAACCGCATAGGTATATGCCGGTATCTCAACAATCTCAAAATCACCCGCAGGCATACTGCCGTCATATTCCGCACCTATGCCATAGTAAAATTCGCTGTCGGTCACCGCGTTTGAGAAGCATATGCCGAGCAGTCCCGGGACAGACGGCTTTTTGGGAATATATGCGCAGAGCCTGCCGATATCGCCGCTTCTGCCGCATTCATCCCAGAAAAGCGGGATTTCATGATTTGTATAATCGTCGCCCGGCTTCGTGAATTTTCTGCGGCGGCAAATCACCTTAAACGCGTCTTTCTTTTCGATTCTGTAATCCATAGTATTTCCTCCTGTTAAAATAAGCTTTACGGAAATGCGGGAAAAAGAACGGACGCATCCGCTTTTGCGCGCTTCACTCGGCGAAATCCCGTGAAAACGCGTAAATGCGCGGGAAAAGCTCTCGGGCGTATCATAGCCGTATTTCATAGCTATATCAATGATTTTCTCTTTTGTGGAGATGATTTCCTGCCCCGCGAGAGAAAGTCTGCGCCATCTGATATAATCGCCGAGCGTATAACCGCAAAGCAGTGTAAATACACGCTGAAAATTGAATTCCGAAGAATACGCGCGCCTTGCCGCCTCGGCATAATCAATCTTCTCCGTTATATTCGCTTCGACATAATCTATCGCTTTTCCGATACCTGTTATCCAGTCCATTCTCTACTCCTCCTTTCCGCTTCTCATTTTACCGCAAAAGAAAATATTTTTCTTGATTTTCTCTGCCTGCCGCTGTCATGTAAAAGCGCGCCGAGAGACAAAAACCGCCTCCCGACGGGAAGCGGTTTTATTACTGATTCTATCGAAATTACTGAATTTCAACAGTTGCGCCTGCAGCCTCAAGAGCTGTCTTGAGAGCTTCGGACTCTTCCTTTGTAGCGCCTGTCTTAACAGCCTTAGGAGCGCTCTCAACGAGTTCCTTAGCTTCCTTAAGACCGAGACCTGTAGCCTCACGAACTGCCTTGATAACATCGAGCTTCTTAGCGCCGAAGTCCTTAAGAACTACATCGAATTCTGTCTTTTCTTCAGCTGCGGGAGCTGCTGCGCCGCCAACTGCAACTGCTGCAACAGGAGCAGCGGATACGCCGAATTCCTCTTCGAGAGCCTTTACAAGGTCAGCTACTTCGAGGATAGTAAGTGATTTGATTTCATCAATGATTGCTGTAATCTTTTCAGATGCCATGATAATTTTCCTCCGTAATTTAAATGAATTTTTTTAAAGAATTTTGTGCGCCGTCAGGCGCTGTGATAGGTTAAGCAGCGGTATCTTCGCCGTTCTGCTTGTCCACATAAGCCTGGAGAACATAAGCCAGACCATAGAGAGAAGACTGGAGACTTCCGAGAACCTTTGCAATGAGGGCTTCCTTGGAGGGGAGCTCAGCAAGCTCGTTTACGCCTGCGGCATCGAGAATGGAACCATCTACGAAGCCTGCCTTGATTTCGAAGCTTTCAATCTTGTCAGCATACTTTTTGAGTATCTTTGCAGCGGCTACGGGGTCATTTTCGCTCGTAGCAACGGCAGTCATACCTTCAAGAGATGTAGCCAGAGCCGAATAACCGACATCATCGCAAGCTCTCTTTGTGAGAGTGTTTTTGATGACAGTGTATTCAACGCCGCTCTTTCTCAGTTCGGCACGCATAGCCGTGTCGTCCTCAACGGTGATACCGGAATAATTGACGATAACACCTGCGATAGACTTTTTCAGTCTTTCGGTAAGGTCGGCAACAATCTGTTTCTTCTGCTCAAGAACCTGTACACTTGGCATAATTACACCACCTTTCGTAATAATAAAGCCAAGCTTGAAAATAAAAAATCTTTCCGCAATGAAGCATACGGAAAGACAATAAATCGCTTTATAAATCTCTCCTCGGCAGGATAGCTCAGCTTTTACAAAAACCTGCTGTCTTCGGATTGCCTATATATTATACACACACGATGATGATTTGTCAATAACTTTTTTGAAATTTTCCGTGATTTTCTGCGGAAAAGTCGGAAATTTCCCGCCGCAAAACCGAAAAAGGCGGTCGGGCACGAGCCCTGCCGCCTTTTGTACCACCTATATTTTAGAAAAGTGCCGGTGTGTCATCAGACGGAGTCATACGAAAATATGGCAAAAGAAAAGTTTTTTGTTCGTTATTATGCAAAAAAACAGATTGTCTCCCCACTATTTTTTTATTTTTCCTCTTTTGGACGCACATTCTCTTCTTTTTTGCGCAGATGCTCCTTTAAAATAAGATTGATATACTGTGAAAGGGATCTGTCGTCATTTTCCGCTTCATTGCGCAGAGCTTCAAGCAAATCGCCGTCTATTGTTATGCTTATTTTTTCCTTTAGTGGTCTCATAAATATCACCGCCCGATATATAATTACGATAATTATATAATAAAACACGATTTAGTATTGACAAATGCGATAAAGTAGGATAAAATAAGATTGTCGAAAGACAAAATATTTTGTAAGGAGAAACATCATGAGAGAAAAAGCGTTGGTACAAAAAGAAATACGTGATGAAGAACAAGCCGTAGCAAGTTTGGAAAAAGAACTTGCGGCTCACGAAGAAGTACTTGAGCCGCAAATCAAACCATTAAGAGAAAAAATCAGAAAACTTAATGGCGAAAAAGGCGATATAGAAAAACAAATGCCTAAGGCATCGCCTTTGTTTACGGTCGGTATTGTAGCTTTTGTTGCATTAGCTGTTGCAAACCTGTTTTTTATAAAATGGTCAGGGATTATAACAATAGTGGCTCTCGCATTAGCCGTTGCCGTAGGAATTGCCAAATCTGTTGTCACAAAAAAGCTCCGCAAGCCGTTTTTGGAAGCGCAGGGGAAGAAAGACGAAGAAATCAAAAAGATAAACAGCCAGATAGCAGATATCCGAGCGACCGATCCTCAGATTGCAGAGATAGAATCAAAAATATACAGCCATGACAGCAAAGCAGACGCTTTGAAAGAAGAATTGAAAGATATCCTCTTGGCAGAAAAAATCGGAACGAACAATTTGATTGTCAGCCTTAATAACAGCGGAGCGGTCTATGGCTATTTTGACTCTGAAAGCAAGCACCGTACAACAAATTACTATTGTTTACATATAAAGGTAGACGGCAGAAGCTGCGGAGATGCCGCAAATCCGTGCTCAATTATTCCGCTTGGTCCCGGTATACACACCGTATCTTTTGAATTTGACGCAAATGTGGACGGGACTACTTATGAAAAACCGAACATACAGTTCTCGCTAAAAGACAACAACAAATATTTCAGCTTTAAAAAGCCGTTCAGCTATACACGCAAACAGGGATTCACCGTTGAGGAAAATGCGTCAACCGACCTTGAATCTTTCCTTAAACACGCAGGAATTTCGAGAAGCGAGTTTGACAGCTATGTAAACAGCCTCTAATTTTCTATAGAATACGATTGCAGAATATAAATTTAAAAGCTTTCTCCACAGGGCACCTGCCTGCCGTAAGGAGAAAGCTTTCCTTTATTTATCACATTTTTCTTTTATTTGTGATTTTTACCAAAATAAATTGCCTGCGGCACGCAGTTGGGGGCTTGGGAATCAGGGAAGGCGAGGAAACCAAAGTCAACCAATGGTCTTTCATAAATACATAAAAGCAACTTTTCTTTTGATGTTCTTTTCGCTTGTCCGAAAAGAACGAAAAGGACAAAAAGAGGAACGCTTTGACTCCCGTCTCGGCGACGCCGACACACATGCTTCGCATATGTGTCAATCCCTCTTTTGAACACCTTCTGTCGCCTCGCGGCGACCGGTGCGAACACACTTCCCCGACCGTCCCGCTATAGCATAGCCACGGCTACAGGTTCGAAACGCTTAAGCGCCGACTCGGATTTACTGCTGTGCCATGTCAGGCTATGGCGAACCTCGCGG
>CAJKRH010000079.1 GCA_905202255.1 uncultured Ruminococcus sp. | reverse complement strand
GCAGATTCGTGCACGCATTGTCTGCACGCCCGCATAATAGGGTTGGCGGGCGTGGATAAGGTGAGTACGCTGACGGGATAAAGCGATAAGCGTTATTGACACCTCATCCGTCAGCCTGCGGCTGCCACCTTCTGCCCCTGTCTCGGCGACGCCGACCGCGTTCGCTTACGCGAATCGGTCAATTCCCCACTGGGGAAGGCTTTTCTTTGTACCCGTCTCGGCGACGCCTACCGCGTTTGCTTCGCAAATCGGTCAATTTCCCGCCGGGGAAGGCTTTATATTTTTCTATGAATCTGAGCTTTTATTTCAGCTCTTCGATTTTTCTTGTCAGCGCCTGCGCGAAGAGTCCGATATGAAAACCGTCAATCAGGCGATGATTGACTTCAACTGAAATGCCGAGATAAATGCGGTCATTTTCCTGTATATATTTGCCCCAACAAATCCTCGGAATAGAATCATCTTTTGCTATAGGAGAAGCCAAATCCTGTTCGTTTGTGATAGCGGTCGTTTCTATCCATGGCAGGCACGAAAAATAGACAAGATTATCCGCTTGGCTTGTCATATCTATGAAATAATCCTGTTTGCCGCTTATTTCCCGCGCTTTTTTGCAGAAATCTATTATTGAGCCTTCGCAAGGCATAATCACGATATGAAAAAGCTCGCTGTTTTTCTTCATATCAGTGAAACTGGGAATCTGTTTTTCGAGTTCCACAATTGTATTGCCGCGAATACGATAAGAAAATTCAGGCACCTCCAAAAGAGCTTTACAGCAAAGATAAATCAATCCGTAATAAAACGAAATCTGATTTGTTTTGCAGAATTTTTTGAGCGCAGTCACATCCTGACGGAATGTAACCGCATAAAACGGATTTGAAACTCCACTGAAAAAATCAAAGATTTCTTTTCTTTGCCATGTGTTTTTATCGATAATCTTATCCATATTTACCCCTGCCTGATTCCCATATTTAAAATAAGTATAGCACAAAAAACAGCAGAAGTCAACTTGTTTTGCGGCGCGACGGGTGAAGCGATGGCGGGTTATTCTTCGTAAACAAGCACTGCGGGTGGACAACAATAATCGACATTTTTCATATGCAAGCCCTTTTCATAAGCCTTGCGAACGACAGTCATGGCAAAATAATTGGTCGCGTCACCATATCGGAAGAGCTCGGGAACGGAGGTGAGGTGCTTCGGAACAGGAGTTTTCTTAGAGGAAGCAAACGCGGAGAAATCCTCGCCGATAGCCGCTTTCAGGTTTTCGGTTGCGCGCTTGATTGCCGCATTCACTTTCTCATATTCCGATTTCTTCAATACGGGAATGGCGACACGAAGTTTGCCTTGCGTGTTTCCGAGCATGCCGAATCGCTCGAGCGATGGGATATATGATATAAATTCGTTCGGAATTTCGGAGTTATCGTCAATTGTCTTATCCGCGTAGATGCGCCAAAGTAGCGGGATGATATACTTGAAATAAAGGTCGAATGCTCCGCCATAGCGATGAGGGCTATCCCACAATGTGGTATCAAATTCATAAAGACGCACGCGCCTTGTGCCGCCGTCGACAAATTTTTCAGATGTGCGGTGACCTCCCTGAATGGCATATTCCGAAGCTTCATTGTATTCTTTTGTGTTGTATCCGGCGTCGAAGGCTGTCGCCTGTGCAAACCACCAGCCGCCATCTCTGCGTTTGGGGAAGTGCGGCGCTTCAATTTTGCCTGTTCCGCAGTGCTGAAAATCCTGCAATGCTTTCAGCACGGCATATCTGTCAAGCTCGGTCTTTTGTTTCGACTCCAGCGCGGAAACAAACCCAAAACCGGAAATCTCCGCCGACATTTTTGCAATGATATTCCATATCGTATCAAAATGCCTGTCGACAAAGTCAAGCTGCGGTTTGAAATTTTTCAGCCTGTCCTGCGGTTTTGTGATAAGAAAATCCGCATAAACCTTTCCGCTGGCTGTCTCTGCCATCAGCTCGCCGTCCACGAGCTTTTTTATGATGGGCTCAATATATGCGGCAGGAATGCCGATGGCTTTGGAAAGGTCGCTTACGGTAATCGGCTTTTCATATGCAAGAATCAGAAGATTCTGCGCTATCAGGTCATTTTCGACAAGCGATATCGGCTCCATATTTATCCCTTCCGCGCCGCCGAATGACAAATAGAGTTTTCCCGGCAAATAGTTTTCTCTTATTTCCATTGTTTCAAGTCCTTTCTTCATCTGGCTCCGACCTGCTGCCAGCCTGCTTTTCACCGTTCCCTCGGGGATTCTGAGCCCTGCGGCAATATCCGAAACGCTTTGCCTACCGAAATAGTACCGAATCAAAACCTCGCGGTTGACATATGCAATATGATTCAGCTCTTTTCTGATTTTTGCCGCATCTCCCGAAGAAAAATATTCTTCCTCCTCGGCAGGAATTTCGGGGGCATCATCAAAATTTATCGTTATGGGCATGCGGTACTTTTTTCGGAGACTGTCATTGTATTTATGACAGAGCGTATTTGCAAGCCATGTTTTCGGATATTCTATCATGCCGCCATTGTTTATATATGAAAAAGCCGCAAGCATTGTATCGCCGACAAGGTCTTCCGCATCAGTCTGCGAGCCGCATTTTGATACAGCAAGCCGCATCAGGTCGTCGTAATATCTGATAATTTCGTCTTTGTTCATTTTTTACCTGCTTTCCGGAATGCTTTTTGAGTACTCGCCCATATAGTCGCAAAAAACCGACTTCGGTTCGGACTTGATACTATTTTATTATAGCATAAGGGGAGAAAAATTTCAATACAGCCGCTATGACAGATAGTCTTGCATTCTGCGAGAAAAATGGTATAATAAAACCATTGCGGCAAAGTCTGCAAAAGGAAAGGGACGCGATATATGTTACCGATAATTTTAGCAATAAGCGATGAGGGCGACCGTAATTTTGTCGGAGATATTTACAGCAGATACGGTAAGCAGATGTATATTATAGCTTTTGATATACTGAAAAAGAAAGAGAATGCGGAGGACTGTGTTCATGATGTAATCAAGATTATCATAAATAATATCGAGCGCTTTCGGAGCGCGGATTACGAATATCTGATAAATCTGATTGCAAAATGTACGCGCAATACGGCAATAAATATATATAACAAAGAGAAGAGATACCTTTCGTGTGTGCAGGATTCGCATACGGAAGAATGCGAAAAAGAGTTTGTCGATGATTCTGAAAATTTTGACAATATTCTGATAAATGAAGAAAACAAGAAACGCCTCTCGGAGCTCATTTCCGAGCTTGATGTCATATATCGCGATGTATTGTATCTGAAATATCAGATATGCATGTCGAGTTCGGAGATATCAAAGCTGCTCGGGGTCTCCGAAAATGTCGTAAATGTCAGACTTTATCGGGCAAAAAAGATATTGCTGAAAACAAGGAGTGAAGAGCTGAATGAATTGCGAAAAAGTTGATACTTTGGATTATCTTATAGCAATGGCTACACTTGATGCAGATATAAGCGATGTGAATCTGTTTGAAAATCTGGATACATCTGGCGTTGTGCTTAGTGACAGTCTCGATTTCAGAATAACAAAGCTGATAAAACGAAGCCAAGCAAGTCAGGCGAAGCCTCGTTCAAGGGCAATGATGGCTCTCTCAAAGGCGGCAATAATTGCTCTTATTATACTTTCAATCGCATTTACAACAATGATGAGTATTTCGGCTATCAGAAACGCTGTATGGAATGTTATCGTCGATTGGTATGATAAATATTTGTCCGTCGACTATGAACCGGAATATCCGAGCACCGTGCCGTCCGAAATAGAAGAAGTCCGAAAACCGGCACTTTTACCGCCAGATGCCGAGGAAGAACTGATTGGTAAAACCAACAATATGTATCTCGCGGAATATTATTTGGGCGATGAATGCATTTTGGTATTCTCTCAATCACTGCTTCCGGGCGGGCAAATGCAGATTGATTCTGAATCGGCGATAATCCGTGAAGTGAAAATAGGTGAGTTTACAGGTAATATGCTGACATATGATAAAGACGATATGATTATAATATTCTGGAACGACGGGCGTTACAGATATGATTTGACAGGCTACGGACTCGACGCCGAAACATTGATAATGGTTGCACAAAGCGTGAGATAATGTCAGATTTAACAATTGAATATAAACATTTTGTTTAACTTTAACAAAAATAATAAAACACCGAAAAAACTGTAAGTTTTTCGGTGTTTTATTTGTAATAAGTAGTAACAAGTAAAAAGGAGGCATATCGCCATGAAAAAAATTGTCAGATTATGTTAAGTTTTGTGCGAACACTGATGGTGAGCATTGATTTATATATACGATTCCCTCGGCAGAATAAAATCCGAGAAAATACTTGACGGCACAAGGCAATGTATGATATCATATAAATGATGATGAAAAATCGACGGCAGAAAAGTCCGAAAGTACTTCTAAACAAGAATAAAATCCTGCTACAAAAGAGGACACGAATGATAATACATCAAAAAAGTCTTTATCGGAAGAGAATAGTAATCCTACAAGTAGCAAAAAACAATCGGGAAGCAAAAGATTAAACAACACATATAGTT
>CAJKRH010000078.1 GCA_905202255.1 uncultured Ruminococcus sp. | reverse complement strand
AGGCGGGCGAAAACTCATTATAGGTATGCAAAACTTCATTACAGCACAAAGCCGGCGGGAGCAGGTGCTCCCGCCGGCTTTGACAGAACGAAAGCGGACATCCGACGGGATGTCCGCTTTTCTGATTAAAGCAGTTTAAAATTGGTGTCGAGTTCTTCTCCCTCTCTCTTGCACTGCAGATAGAGGTAAAGCTTCTCACTAAACATCTTGCTCTTCAGAATGATATGATTTGTGCTTCTGTTTGTAAGGAAGATAAGAAGAATGGAAGTAAACTGCGACCATGTCATCTCATACTTTCCGCACTCAATCATGCTGAGTCTGATGCGCGAAATGCCGGTACGGTTACCGAACTCTGTCTGCGAAAGGAAAAGATTTTTTCTGAGCGAAACAAGATTATCACGAAGGACAGCCTTTGCTTCTCTGCGTTCTTCATCTGTCAGCTCGATTCTGCTTTGTCCATATCTCATAAATATACCCCCCTAAATACTGCGCTTTTTTTGACTGCACAGCAATTTATGCTATATGCTATACAAGACAATTATATCATAAAAATTTTTGCTTGTCAACTGTATTTAACATTTTTTTGCGTCACAAGAGTATAACTTTTTGCATTTTTTAAGATTTTTTTAAATTCTATTCAATAAATTTTCATAAATATCGCCGTATGCCGCCTCAAAAAGCTCGCGAATACGCTCCGTTTCGCCCGAAAAATGCAGATATCCGAAAACAGCTTCCATTCCCGTCGCGCGATGATATTCCGCCGCCGTCGCTTTTTTCGGCTTGGAATTTGTGTGGTGGTTGCGTCCGAGGCGATAGACAGCCTCTTCCTCCTCTGTCAGCATGGGAAAAAGCTTTTCCATACGTGCGCTCTGTGCCGGTGCGCATATCAGGCTCTGCGCCACGCGGCTCATTTCGCCCGTATCCGTCATGCCGAGAGAAACCAGTCTTTCTCTTATCAGTATTTCAAGTACGGCATCGCCTATATAGGCGAGCACTATGCCGCCGTGTGAAACGGCTTCATTCATCTGCCTTTTCCTCCGTGTCTGCGCCTTCGGTCTTTGCCGCCGGTTTTTTCTTTGTGAAAACAAGCAGCTTGCTTGTTATATAATTGAGTATGACTACGACAACGGCAATTATCAGCTTGGCAAGATATTTATTCATATCGAGCACACCGCAGAGGAGCGCATCGCCCGCAAGCGAGACCGCGAGTGTAAATACGCGCGAGAGAACAAATTTGCAAAATTCCGCAAAAGAGCGCCCCTGCGCCTCAAAAACGAGATATTTATTTGTAAAATATGCAAATACGACAGCCGCCGCCCACGCAACGGAATATTCCACGGCATTCGGAAAGCGCTCGAAGAAAGCGCCGCCGAACTGCGGCAGGATAAGATCCATCAGCGCAAAAACGAGCCAGTCGACAACTGTTGTCAGCCCGCCTATCACTATGTAAACTATCAGCTCCTTAAATCTCTCCAAATGGAAAAATTTAAGCACGGCATCAATAATTTTATTCAGAAACTTCATCATTTTGCCATTCCTTTGCGGAAATTTTTGATATTGCTTCCTCCCACTTTTCGGGAGAAACAGTAAGGCTCACCGCCTCAAGCATCGCATTTGCCGAGAGCGTCTGCGGAAGCGCAAGCTCACGAAGGAGAGCTTTTCTCTTCTCGGCGGAATTTTTCCCGCCGCACAGCCCCAGCGCGTAAAGCTCGGCTTTTGTCACGCGCGCTCCGCCTGTAGGTTCGCCCCCGTCGGAATACGGGCGCAGAACCTCACGGAGCTTTTCGGCGTCCGTGCCCTCAACGCCGAGAAGTCCCGCTTTGGAGGGCGTTTTCTTGCGTTTCTCCTTGCCGCAGACTTCGGGCGTATAGAGATTTATTATCTTGTCGGCAGGGAGGATGTTTTTTATATAATTGCGTATCGTCATGCCCGCCGCATCGCTGTCGGTAAGAACAATAACGCCGTTTTTTTCGGCGAGCCTGCGGATAAGCGCCGCGCGCTCGTCGTTTTTGAAAATGCCGAAACCGTCGGTCTGCACGATAACCGCATGCGCGACGGAAGCGACCTTTATTTTATCGTATTTGCCCTCTACTATGATGGGTCTTGATATCGTCAGCATAAAAGCGACCTCGGCGTATATATTTTGGCAATAAGCATATCGAGCAGAACATAGCCGTCGGTCTGCGTGCTTTTGAGTGCCGCATCCGTTTCGCAGGCGAGCCGCACGGATTCCTCCAGCTTCGATATGGGCGCTTTTGCGACAGCCGCCGCATATTTCGATACGCTGTATTCTTTCATTTTTGTTTCTTTTGCTATCTGCGCAGGGGTCAGTCCCGCTTCCAGTCCCGCCTTTACGCGGAGCATATCGGAGATGATTTTTCCCAGTTTTGCAACGAGCGCGACAGGCTCTTCGCGCAGGTCGCGTGCCGTCGCCGCCACGGCATACATATCGGAAATGCTCCATTTCTGCGCCGCTTCAAGCATGGCAAAGGGCGGAGCTTCCGTTGTCACCGCCTGCGAAACGACGGAGCGGACATCGCTTTCCGTTATCTCGGTTTTCCCGCTTCCGTGCGCATAGAAACAGAGCTTTGCCGTTTCCTCGGCTATCACGGACATCTCGAGCGAACACATATCGGCGAGGATATCGAGCGCCGCGTCGGACGCTCCGACTCCCTCGCGGGAGAGGTGGCGCGCCGCCCATGTTTTCAGCTTCGGCTTGCTCTGGATATCGAATCGCACGAGCTTTGCCGCGGCGGAAAGCTTCTTGAATTCCTGCGAATTTTCGGTTTTGTAGTCAAAGGTCCATTCGTTTTTGCGCAGGCAGAGGATGGCGATGTTCGTCTCGTCCGCCGCCTTGAGGTTTTCACAGAGCATATCGAGAGCCGAGGCGGGAAGCCCGTCCACTGCGAGGTCATGAATCTCCGTCAGCCGCCGCTCCTGTCCCATAGGGAAGGAGGAAAGCGAAGAGGCAAGCGCGGAAAAACCCGCGTCCCTGCCGCCCGAGACAGCCGAAAAGGAGATTTTCCCATAATTGAAAAGCTCCAGTCCCTCCGCGCTCATGATGCTTTTGTATACCTCCGAGAGGTAATGGCGCTTGAGATAGTCCTCATCTCCGAGGAAAATATATGCGCCGCGAAGTCCGCCGCTCTTTATCTCGGCGGCAAGCTCTTCGGGCTTCATATATCTGAATTTTTCAGCCATTTTCCCATTCCTCCCAATTTTTTCCAAGTTTTCCACATTATCCACAGGTTTTTCCACAAAAAGTCGGCTTTGCCGCCTTGCGCCATGTGGCGCAAAATGTAGTATTCATGCGGATTTTGCCAATTCTTGCGCCATTATATCCGCGATGGGAAATAATCGCCGCAAAAAAATCAATAAAGCGGATGCTTCTCACAGAGTGCTGTCACACGGCTGCGGATTTCGTCGGCGCTCGCCTCGAAATCGGTCGCCGCGAGTTTTATCAGATGCGCCGTTTCGCGCATATCGTCTTCGGTGAAGCCGCGGGTTGTCACGGCAGGCGTGCCGAGACGGATGCCGCTCGTTATAAATGGGCTCTGCGGGTCGTTCGGTATCGCATTTTTGTTTGCCGTGATGTAAACCTCGTCGAGACGATGCTCCAGCTCCTTGCCTGTGATGTTCATCGGGCGCAGGTCGACGAGCATGAGATGATTGTCCGTGCCGCCCGAAACGAGGTCAAAACCCTCGGAGAGAAGCTCATGTGCGAGCGCAGTGGCGTTACTGACGATTCTCTTCTGATATTCGGTAAATTCGGGCTTGAGCGCCTCGCCGAAGCAGACGGCTTTTGCCGCGATAATGTGCATAAGAGGACCGCCCTGCGTGCCGGGGAAGATAGCTTTGTTTATCTTCTGCGCAAGCTCGGCGCGGCAGAGAATCATACCGCCGCGCGGACCGCGGAGCGTTTTGTGCGTTGTGGTGGTGACAACATCCGCATAGGGCACGGGATTCTGATGAAGTCCCGCCGCCACAAGACCTGCGATATGCGCCATATCGACCATAAAATATGCGCCTACTTCATGCGCGATTTCGGAAATGCACTTGAAATCTATTGCGCGGGGATAAGCCGACGCGCCCGCAACGATAAGCTTGGGACGCTCGGCAAGCGCCTTTTCGCGGAGCTTATCGTAATCTATGCGGTGTGTTTTTTCGTCCACACCGTAGGAAATGAAATTGTAATATGAACCGGAAAGATTGACGGGGCTTCCGTGCGTGAGATGACCGCCGTCGGCAAGGCTCATGCCGAGAACCTTGTCACCGGGAGAGAGCAGGGCGAAATAAACGGCAAGATTTGCCTGTGCGCCGCTGTGAGGCTGAACATTTGCGTGCTCCGCGCCGAAAAGCTTCTTTGCGCGCTCGATAGCGATATTTTCAACGATGTCAACGCATTCGCATCCGCCGTAATAACGCTTGCCGGGATAGCCCTCGGCATATTTGTTTGTCAGCGGCGAGCCCATTGCCGCAAGCACTGCGGGAGAGACAAAATTTTCGCTTGCTATAAGTTCGATTCCTCTGCGCTGGCGGGCAAGCTCCATGCCAATCGCATTACCTATTTCGGGGTCGTAGCTTTTCAGAAATTCAATATTTTCGTTTATCATCGTGTTTTACCGCCTGTGAATATTATTTTACATATTATAATACCATAACTGCGGTTGTTTTTCAAGCGGTTTGAGAGAATTTGAGGGGAAATAAAGTTTCACACTGCCTTTTTCCGTTAAAGTTTTCGCCCGCCC
>CAJKRH010000077.1 GCA_905202255.1 uncultured Ruminococcus sp. | reverse complement strand
AAAACTAAATCTTAACCTGCTTTTTCTTTTGCAGAAGAGGGCGCAAAAGAAAAAGCTATCAAAAAGAAAACGCCGTTATAGAGATTTCGCGCGCTGCGGAGCGCGACAAGGGCTCTGCCCATTGACCTGCAAGCCTTTGAAAAGGCTTGACCTAAACTTTAATAGATGTGCACGAAAACTTTAAAAGGCGGGCGAAAATTCTATTATGGCAGGGAAAAAGCGAATACAACAAAAATCAGGAAATCCGAAGGCGGATTTCCTGATTTCATTAAAACCGATATTACTGAATTTTCCGGTATCAGTACATACCGCCCATGCCGCCCATTCCGGGGTTAGCGGGTGCGGCAGGTTCGGGTTCCTTCTTGTCAGCCACGAGTGCTTCTGTTGTGAGTACCGTGGAGGCAACGGAAGCGGCATTCTGAAGTGCGCTTCTGGAAACCTTTGTCGGGTCGATAATGCCTGCTTCAAACATATCGACATACTTCTCGTTATAAGCATCGAAGCCGAAGCCGGGCTTATTTTCGGAGAGAATCTTGTCTATAACAACAGCTCCTTCAAAGCCTGCATTGAGAGCTATCTGGCGGACAGGCTCTTCAAGTGCTTTCACAACTATGGAAACGCCTGTCTTTTCATCACCCTCGGCAGTGGCGAGCAAAGTCTTTACATCTGCTATTGCATTGAGGAATGCAATACCGCCGCCGCAGACGATGCCTTCTTCGACAGCTGCCTTTGTAGCATTGAGAGCATCCTCTATGCGGAGCTTCTTTTCCTTCATTTCTATCTCTGTAGCCGCGCCGACCTTGATAACGGCAACGCCGCCTGCGAGCTTAGCAAGACGCTCCTGAAGCTTCTCGCGGTCAAATTCGCTTGTTGTTGTTTCGATGCCGGCACGAATCTGAGCAACTCTTGCCTTTATCTCCTCGGGATTGCCCTTGCCGCCGACGATTATCGTATTATCCTTATTTATCTTTACCTGGCTTGCATGACCGAGCTGTGCAACTGTTGTATCCTTGAGTTCGAGTCCGAGGTCGGATGTGATGACTTCGCCGCCTGTGAGTATAGCGATATCGCGGAGCATATCCTTGCGCCTGTCGCCGAAACCGGGTGCCTTTACGGCTACGCAGGTGAATGTGCCGCGGAGCTTATTGAGGATAAGGGTGGTAAGTGCTTCACCCTCTACATCTTCCGCTACGATAACAAGCTTCTTGCCTGCCTGAACTATCTGCTCGAGCAGAGGCAGAAGCTCCTGAATATTGGAAATCTTCTTATCCGTGATGAGGAGGAGAGCGTCGTCGATGACAGCTTCCATCTTGTCGGTATCGGTTACCATGTAAGGTGAAATATAGCCGCGGTCGAACTGCATGCCTTCAACAACCTCGCAGTAGGTTTCTGCGGATTTTGATTCCTCAACGGTGATAACGCCGTCGCTTGTAACTTTCTTCATGGCATCGGCGATAAGTGTACCGATAACCTCATCTCCTGCGGAGATAGTGCCTACGCGGGCGATATCGTCTGTGCCGTTTACTTTCTTGGAATGAGCAACGAGGCTTTCTACAGCCTTGTCTGTAGCTTTCTGGATACCCTTGCGGATAACCATGGGGTTAGCGCCTGCGGCGACATTCTTCATGCCCTCGCGGATGAATGCCTGCGCGAGCAGGGTAGCTGTTGTGGTACCGTCGCCTGCGGCATCATTTGTCTTTGTAGCAACTTCCTTTACGAGCTGTGCGCCCATGTTTTCCATAGCGTCCTCAAGCTCAATTTCCTTTGCTATCGTAACGCCGTCGTTTGTGATGAGGGGAGCGCCGTACTTCTTATCGAGAACAACATTTCTGCCCTTGGGTCCGAGTGTAATCTTTACTGTATCGGCAAGCTTGTCAACACCTCTCTGGAGAGCGTTTCTCGCTTCTGTGCCGTATGCTATTTCTTTTGCCATAATGTATCAACTCCTTTTATTCTTGCAAATTATTCAACCACAGCGAGTATATCGCCCATATTGACGATAATGACATCTTCGCCGTCTATCTTGACTTCCGTGCCTGCGTACTTGGAAACGATTACCTTGTCGCCGACCCTGACCTTCATGGCAACAGGCTCTTTTCCGTCGCGGGAATTACCGTCGCCGACTGCAATAACCTCTGCAACCTGCGGCTTTTCTTTTGATGCGGCTGTGAGAATGATGCCGCTCTTTGTGGTTTCTTCAACTTCTGTCATCTTGACTATGACTCTGTCGTAAAGTGGTTTAAGCTTCATGATTAAAACCTCCGTGTATTTAAAATATAATTTTCAATCGTATTTAGCACTCAAAACATCAGAGTGCCAACATAGTATATTTTACATATTATCGGCAAAAAATCAAGTCTTTTTTCGATTATTAACAAATTATTCATATTAGAGGGCGGAAAAGTAAAAAGTCGGCAAGTATGAGCTCTCTTATTCATATATATATTCCGAGTACATGTAAAAAAGGAGAAAAATATGGACTTTCTTTCCAAAATAAATGCGTGCCTGCTGACTGTACTGCCGATAATCATATTTGCGGCGGGAATTTTTGTGCTTATAAGGCTTCGGTTTTTCTTTGCGGTGCATCCTTTTGCCACCTTCCGAGGGATGCTCGCGGGCGGAGCGGGGGAAAATTCGCCACTGCGCGTGCTGAGCGTTTCGCTTGCCGGAACGCTCGGAGTCGGAAATATAGTCGGTGTGGCTGTCGCCATATCGCTTGGCGGCATCGGTTCCGTTTTCTGGATGTGGATAAGCGCACTCGTCTCCATGGTGCTGAAGTATGCCGAAATAGTGCTTGCCATGCGATACCGCTCGTACTCGGAGGGTGGCTGCAAGGGCGGTCCCATGTACTATATGGCGCGCGGAATCGGCGGTAGGCTCGGCAGAGTGCTTGCGGCTGTTTTCTGCGGTGTGGGGACGCTTGCTTCCTTTTGCCTCGGGAATATCGTTCAGGTTAGTGCCGCCGCCGATTCCGCGGAGCGAACTTTCGGCTTGCCGAAGATAATATACGGCATCATATTTGCCGTGCTCTGCGCGCTCGTCATATTCGGCGGCTTTAAAAAGATATCATCCTTTACCGTTGTGGTAATGCCGCTCGTTTGTCTTATATATATCGTGCTTGCCATGCGGATAATCTTACTTAATCTCGGCAGTCTGCCGCGCATTTTTTCCGATATAATGCAGGCAGCTTTCACGCCGGCAAGCGGTGCCTCGGGCATATTCGGCTATCTTATTTCCGGTGCGGTGCGCCACGGCACGGCGAAGGGAACCTTTTCGCATGAGGCAGGCTCGGGCACGGCTCCGATGTCCCATGCACAGAGCGCGGAGCAGAGCGCCGCAAAGCAGGGGCTCTACGGAATATTTGAGGTTTTCTTCGATACGATAGTTATATGCACGATGACGGCTCTCGTGATAATAATTTCGGGATTTGCGGACAGCAGTCTCGGGAGCATGGATATAGTGATATCCGCCTTTGAAAAATATTACGGTGCTTTCAGCGGATATATTTTCACCTTTTCGATGGCGATATTTGCCTTTTCCACGGTGATATGCTGGTCGTATTACGGGCAGTGTATGCTCGGTTATTTCACGGAGAAAAAAGCACCCGTTACTGTTTATCTCGCGCTGTATTGCCTCTGCACCGTGGCGGGTGCTGTCATGCGGCAGGGGCTGATATGGGAGCTTGCCGACCTTGCTGTCGCCGTCATGACCTCGATAAATCTCGCGAGCGTACTGATGCTGACGGACGAAGTGGCTCTCGAAACGGCTGCTTTCATTTTGCCGAGGCTTGCCGCGAAGCGTTTTTCGGCGGCGGGAGCAGAAGAAAAGCGCATGGCAAAGAAGAAGGCTTGACAAGCCGTATTTTTGCTGATATAATCGCAACAAGGAAGAAAAAAACCAAAATGCAACCGTCTTTTGACAAATTGTCATGCGCGCTTTATGGCATGCAACCTCAAAAAGTGCTATAATTCAAGCATGAAAGGCGCATGACGCCGACAAAAATTTCAGCATTAAGGAGAAATGAAATGATTCTGGCAGACAAAATTATATTGCAGAGAAAAAAGGCGGGCTGGTCGCAGGAGGAGCTTGCGCAGCAGCTGAATGTTTCGCGGCAGTCCGTATCCAAATGGGAGGGCGCGCAGTCCGTCCCCGACCTTGATAAGATCGTCCAGCTGAGCCGCATCTTCGGCGTCAGCACAGATTACTTATTAAAGGATGAACTGGAAGAGCAGGAGCCTGTGCCCAGCCTTCCCGAGCAGCCGCAGCGCCGCCGCGTGAGCATGGAGGAGGCCTCGCGTTATCTGGAACTGCGCCGCGCTGCCGCGCCGAGGCTGGCGCTGGCCACGTTTTTGTGCGTGATCTCACCCATTGCGCTGATCCTGCTCGGCGGACTGAGCGAATATACCGCCCACATCACGGAAAATGCAGCGGCTGGTATTGGACTCAGCGTACTGATCGTTCTGGTCGCCGCCGCGGTCGGAATTTTCCTGACGTGCGGCGCAAAGGCAAAGGCATTCTCGTTTCTGGAAACCGAGCCGTTTGAAACGGAATACGGCGTGAGCGGCATGGTCAGGCAGCGGCAGCAGGACTTCCAGCCCACGGCGAACCGTCTGAACATGATCGGCACGATCCTGTGCATCATGTCCGTCCTGCCGCTGTTTCTGGCGATGTGCCTTTCCGGCTCGGATCTCATGTACATCGGCGCGGTGTGCCTGCTTCTGGGCTTTGTCGCGCTGGCCTGCCTCGCGTTCGTCTATGCCGGGACGCAGACTGCCGCGATGGAAAAGCTGCTGGAAGAGGGCGACTACACCCGCCAGAGAAAGTCCAAAAGCCGCCTGATCGGCACGGTCAGCGTCTGCTACTGGCTGGTCGTGACGGCCATTTTCATGTTCTACACCTTCGGGCCGTATGGCAACGCGCAGCCCAAATACAGCTGGTTCATCTGGGCGATCGCAGGCATCCTGTACGGCGCCGTAATGGCCGTTCTCCGTCTGGTCGGACAGGGCGAAAAAAAGAAATAAAAAGCACTTGACTCTGACACTGTGTCAGGCTGTATGCTGTCATTGAGCTCAAAAAAACAGCATGGAGGTACCGCAATGCTGAAAATCGGATTATTTTCAAAACTGTCCAGAGTCAGT
>CAJKRH010000076.1 GCA_905202255.1 uncultured Ruminococcus sp. | reverse complement strand
TCGCACCCAGACCCGCACCATTACTTCGACCACCCTGTCTCGGCGACGCCGACCGAGTTTGCTCCGCAAATCGGTCAATTCCCCACTGGAGAAGGCTGGCAAGATGCCCTCGTTTCTAAAAATAAAAAGTCGTATTAGTACACTTGGCAGGATTTCGTCAATACAGTCTGCGCTGATGTGTTTGATAAGCCTTCTCCAGTGGGAGAAGGTGGCAGCCGCAGGCTGACGGATGAGGTGTCAATAACGCTTATCTCTTTGTTTTGCCAACGCACAGACCTTACCCACGATGCCCTGTCACGGCGACGCCGATCAGAGGTGGCTACGCCACCCTGAACCCTCCTCTTGGTCACTCAAAAGCGCGAGAAAGAAAAAGCCACTTTCAGCACTTTCCCTCGCGGAAAAGTACAATAAACACAAACTTATTTCCTTTCGGCTTGACAAAAGACGCTTTTTGTTGTATACTCATGCTGTAAATGAAATTTTAAAAAAGAGGGTGTTTATTTTGGATTTAACCGGAATGCTCAAATCACTTGAAAATTGCCCCTGCGGCAAGAAACATACTTTCTATACAGAAGATATAGAAATAGGCTCGGGGATAACTGCAAAAACAGGCGAAATTCTCCGCCGAAACGGCTTTGAGGATGATCTGCTTCTCGTAGCCGATGAAAATACCATTGCTGCCGCCGCAGGTGTTCGCGAAAGCCTTATCGCCGCAGGCTTCAAGCTTACGGAGAGAATCTACAATAACCTTACATATGCGCGCGCCGAGCAGGTCGAAGAGCTGAAAGCCATCTGCCCGAGTGTACAGGGCATAATCTCCGTCGGCACGGGTTCGCTCAATGATATCTGCCGTGTGGCTTCTTATCAGACGGGTAAGAAATTCTGTATTTTTGCAACGGCGCCCAGCATGGACGGCTTTGCTTCCGATACCGCGCCGATAGTAAAGGACAATTTCAAGTCCTCATGGCAGGCGGAACAGCCGCTTGTTATCATTGCCGATACAAAAATTCTTGCCGCCGCTCCCGCAGAACTGAAATCTTCCGGTTTCGGCGACATGGTGGCAAAATATATCGGTCTTGCCGAGTGGAAAATGGCAAATCTGCTCATTGACGAATATTATTGCCCGAATATAGCCGCTATCACAAGCGAGGCTATCGACCGCATCACGGCTCTTGCCGACAGAATTACGGAAAACAGCGAGGAAGCCGCAGGTGCTGTTATGGAGGCTCTCGTGCTGACGGGACTTGCCATGAAGCTGGCAGGCTGTTCGCGCCCCGCTTCCGGTGCGGAGCATGTTGTTTCCCATTATCTCGAGTGCTATAAGCTCAATCGCGGCATCTGGCCTGAATTTCACGGCAAAAAGGTCGGCGTTATGACCGTTATTCTCAACCGCGCATATCGCAATATCGCAGAGCGCGTGACCGAGGTAAATCCTCATGCCGACAATACCGATTGGGATCTCGTTTATTCCAAATACGATGCCTGCATGCTGAATGATATCAAGCGCGTGAATACGCCTACGATAACGGACAAGGTTTCTCCCGAAAAGCTGAAAGAAAGCTGGGGAGAGATAAGAAAAATTATCCTTGAAACACTTCCGACAGATGAAAAGCTTCTTTCTCTCATGCATGCCGCAGGCGCGGCTACAACGCCCGAAGAGGTTCATGTCGGCGAACAGCTTCTGACCGATGCTCTGCGTTTCCATCCGTATATGCGTTATCGTCTGCTTCTGACGAGACTTATGCCTATGCTGGATCTTGACATCATGGATTTCCTAAAATAAAAAGTGGCTGCCCCAAAAAGCGCAGACCGAAAAAGTGAAGGGGTAAATGTTTTTATCGGATAAAGACATTTATGAAAGCTAAAACTTTCACTAATATCGATTTTAAGGAAGGCAGGAAATCCGCTCGCGGGTTTCCTGCGTTTTATCATATTCACTTTTTCTCTCGCCGAAATCCGTCTCTGCCGTACGGCTGTACGGCGACGAAACGGATATTCGACGACTCTGCATCTTTTTTGAGCTACCCACTTGGCTACCCAAAAAATCCGTTCTCCGGAAAGCCGAAGAACGGATTTTTATTTTGCAAAAAGTATTATTTCAGGCTGTCGACAGCTATGCCGTAAACAGTTGTAACATCTTCTGCGGAAAGTGCTTTCGCATAGATTTTAGCACCTGCCATTGTCATGCCGGCTGTCGGGAAATCACCGCCCTTGAGGAGCGAATTTATATCGGCTCCGAGGCAGAAATAATTGAAGGTTTTGCCTTCTCCACAGATGAATTTGGGACCTATGGAAACACTTTGTGCAAGCTCACCGTTTATATAGATGAGGCAGAGCTTGTTTTCCATATCGTATACGCCGACAACATGAACGAGCTCTGTTGTCGAAGAGGGCTTCTTCGCATATGCGCCGGCGTTGTAGTATTTGCTTCCGCCGCCTGTGATGAAGTAAGGCTTGCCTGTCTTATCTTCGGCAAGACCCCAGCCGCCGTTCTGTGTGCCGCAGACGATACCCTGAATGGCACCGTTCTTTACCGGCATAACGTAGAAAGCTTCAACGGTAAAGCCTTTTTCAGCCCATGCTTTCATTTCGGAAGAAGTGGAGAGCTTGTTGAATTTACCGATGACATATTTGTCCTTGGAGGCGGAAAGCGCATCGACTTCATATGTATTGCCGCCGAATGTAACGCTTGCTTTGCCGACTGTGGCACCCTCGTTTGTAAAGGAAGCGTTGCCCTTTGCATCGGTAATCTTGCCGTCCGCAAAGCTGATATCAACATAAGCCTCGGGACCTGTCACGACAATTACAGGGGGTTTCTCTGTCGTTGTTTCGGTTGTGGTGGCTTCTGTTGTCGTCTCTTCCGTTGTTGTTTCCGTCGTTTCCGTCGTGGTGGCGGTCGTTTCGGTGGTCACGGTAGTTTCCGTCGTTTTTTCGGTTGTTGTGGTTGTAGATTCTGTTGTGGAAGCTGTGGTGGGTGTATCCTTTTCGCCGCAAGCCGCAAAAACAGCAACGAGCATTGTGAGCGCAAGGATAAGTGCCAATAATTTCTTCATTAAGTTTTCCTCCCGTATTTTATTGTGTTTATCAGACAAAATGCGAAATTACAGATGGGATATTCCCGTCAATATAAATAAAATTCGCATTTTCTATCTCTAAAATATCACGGCGGGGCGAGATTATCAACCTACTTTTGTGGGCACGGCTTGCAACCGATGGTGGCGTGCGCCTTACTTTTCGCAAATTCGCCGTATTTTTCCGTCAAAATGGCACCTGTTCGGTGCCGGATTGTGAGCTTTGCACAAAATCCGGTCGATATTTTCTATGAGCGTTTCTGCTCATCCGCGAGCGCGGATTTCATTTTTGTGACGGCGTTTTCTATCATTGCGCTTATTACTTTTTCGGGAAAAAGCGAACGCAGAAAAGCCGGCAGTTTCGCATAGAAAGCGGAAAACACCTCGGCAAATTTTATTTTGCCTGTGCCTGCGCCGAAGCGCTTTTCCGCATCGCATACGAGTATGTATATTATACGGCGCGCGTAGCTTTTATATCCTGCGACAAAAAGGATGAGTGCCGCAACCAGTGCTGCCGCAATGCCGCATATCGGAATTATATTGTCCATGAGAAAATCCGTATTATCACCTCCTTTATATTATATTCAGTACGGCGGTGACAGCACCGCCTATGAGCGCGCCGCAAAGGGCTGTTATTATGGCGGTAATTATACTGCCGAGCCGTTTCTGCGGGCGGTTTTCTATCTCGGAAAGCTTTGCGTCGTGGATGGAAAGCTGTTTATTCATGAATTCCATCTGCGCGACCATTTTTGCTATGTTCTCGTTTTGTTTGTGTATTTCACACGCGATTTCTTCGAGCTTCTCGATGCGATGAGAATTGCTCTTCGCGCGTGCGCCTATTTCGGCAATGAGCCGTTCGTTTGCTATGTTATCACCTCCGTTTCGCATGTAGGCTTGCCTTGCAAGCTTCCTGCAATTCTACCATGAAGCAAAAATGCTTGCTC
This sequence comes from uncultured Ruminococcus sp., assembly GCA_905202255.1. Classification (GTDB taxonomy): domain Bacteria; phylum Bacillota; class Clostridia; order Oscillospirales; family CAG-272; genus Apopatosoma. The sequence continues at coordinate 1,193 of CAJKRH010000076.1, read as the reverse complement.
GCAAGAGCATTTTTGCGAAGCCGTCAATATAGCAGATAAGCGGAGCTTACAGTGGCAAAGCCACAGGCTTGCTCCGCAAGCCTACTGCTATATTATACCACAAAATCGGCAAAAAGTCAAACATTTGTTCGCCTCTTTTGAAAAAATATTTAATATTGCGGAAATACGGATGAGCACACCGACAAATAATCGGGAAAAATGAAAAAACCGCAGGGTAAATACCTCGCGGATTTTTCATAAAATAAATGTGGGGGAGAAGTCAAAGGACAAAGCCCTTTACTTAAAATGGATGCATATTGTATCACAGCACAAGCCGGATTATATTAGCGATGATAAAGGAGGTACTGATTATAAAGCTCATTACGGAAACGATAAGTCCTATCAGATTTGCCGTGGAGTTTTCTTTGCTGAAAATAATCACAGACCCGATGCCGTAGATAACCGAAGTCAGCGCGATTGCCGTGCGGATTATTGCTGCAATCATAAAATAATAGGCTGCGGGATAATCCAGATACTGGAGCAACGAGACGACGGCAACCTTGAAAATTGCTTCAAAAACCAGCAGAGCTCCAGATGAAAACAGCGCCATCACACCAAGTATCAAGCCTAAATACACGAAAATGGTCTTTTTTTCAATCACAGGTAATGCTTTACTGCTCTCGCCTGTTTCTGCCGACATTCCGTTTTTGTTTAATTCAACTTTCATGGGGAAATTATCAGACATAGTAATGAGTAGGCTTGAAGAGCAGGGTGAAGAAGTCCACTATAACACCCACTCCGAGAAGACCGAGCGTGAATATATAGAGGACACCCATGCCGACCTTTTCCTCATAGAACTTATGACCGCCGACTGCGCCGAAGAAGAGCAATAAAAGCAGAGCTACCCATTTGTTCTTTTCCTTTCCGACCGGAACGGCATTCTGCGACTGCACATTCTGATTCTGATTTTCGATGACTATCTGAGGGGCGGCAGAGGCGGTGTTTTCGACCTGACATCCGCATTTGGGACATACGACTGCTTTTTTTGCAATCTTTTCTCCGCATTCTTTGCAAAATTTTGTTTCCTGTCCGTTTGTTGCAGCAGTGGTGTTTTGGGTTTCACTCATTGTTTTTTCCTCCAAAGTTTTAATTATTTATATTAGTGAATTGTCAAGAGAAGTGCAACAAATTATCTAATTCTTGGATCCACAAAT
>CAJKRH010000075.1 GCA_905202255.1 uncultured Ruminococcus sp. | reverse complement strand
ATAGCATAGCCACGGCTACAGGTTCGAAACGCTCAAGCGCCGACTCGGATTCGCTACCATGCCATGTCGGGCTATGGTGAGCCTCGCGGTCGATATTATGGTGCTGATACGGGGAAGTTTGTGAGTGGACGAAATTGAAAGTGCGCTTTTTTCCTGTGTGGTACTGCACAAAACCCCTCCTGCCGAGCGGCAGGAGGGGTTTATTGGTTATGGATTCTTTTTTATGATGCTTTCTGCGATTACTTTATAAACGACACAATTTCACCTGTTTTTTCACTGCTCTGCAGTGTGCCTGCGGCATCAAAGGTATATCTGAAAACAAAGCTTGTTCCGGCAATGCTAAACGAGCTTGTTGCTGGCGAATGTTCCGCTGCCATAATCCCCTTTACATCCCACATGAGACTTTCCGAGCCTTTTTTCGAAAGTTTACCGCCCAGCGAGCCTCTGACCGAATAAAATTCTTTCGGTGTGCCGTCATTCGGGTCACATACGAGCAATATCGCCGTATAGTTTTCCTGCAGGCGTTCGGTAAGTTTGTCTTCGGGAATCTCAAGAAACATCCCCTCTTCATAAAAGCTATGCAATACGCCGTAAATCTCACCCCATGCACCGCTTTGGTCATGGTCTTTGAGTTTTGGCACGGAATAACCGGAAATATAGAGTTTCCCGTTAAATTCTATCATCTCTTCGATATAATATTTATAATTATCCGAATCATAAGAAAATGTATCGGTGATATTTCCGTCATGGTCGAGCATTGCTATCTTTGAATATTCGCCACCCGTTGTGCCAATATGACTGCCGAGCTGAATTACATATCCGTCGCCCAAGCGTATTACATTCCATATGCCATATTTGCCAATACCAATTTTATTGACATGAATCTCCTCTCCATCCGGAGAATATCTGCTGAGGCAAAGAGTGGTTGAGTCTCCTTTGCTGATTATCGTATAGTTGCCATCCTCATCTTCAAATATCGCTTGAATATATTCCTCGGTAAAACCATGCCAGAGTATTCTGAGCCAAAGAGAATTTCCGTTTTTATCACACCTTACTATCGAAGCAAATTTTGAATGGCGTTCCGTAGCATTTTCGTAAAACATCAAACCATCAGAAATTTCAACAAATCTTTCGTTTCTGCCCGGCATAATCCAGATAAGCTCATCGCCATCATACTTTTCAATATAAACTTTATCTATCACTTTTAAGCCAAATGAGCTTATTTTATATGTGTAGCGATATTTGTACTGAATTTTCTTTTCAGTATACGGATAATAACCCATATGTTTTCTATAATTCAAAATGGCTTTAAAATCCTCTTGTGTGATTTTTTCCTGCAGGATTTCGGCGCCCGCTATCTGTTCCGTGGTCATGCTGTCCATCACCACCTCAAAGGTTTTATCATAAGAAAAAGATTCCGTCGTGATATCCCTGTAGACTTTTTTTATTTCCGCGCGGGTGAGTCCCTCTGTGGAAAGTTTATATTGACTGAAAAATTCCAGCGCGGCATTATATTCCTTTGCTTCTTCCTTGACTGCATATGTGCCGCAACCGACAAGCAGCAGCAAGACAAAACAAGCCGCTATTATGCCGCATCTTCTGAGTAAAATGCGCTTTTTGCCCGCTTTTGGCGCGACGCTTGCCGCCTCAATATATGCGGGGTCGATTCCCGCGATTTTGTCAAGCATTTCATCGCCTTTCATAGCTCATAACCCTCCTTATCGAGAAATTTGCGAAGCTGATTTCTGCTTCGGAATAATATGCTTTTGACCTTACTTTGAGATATACCGTAAAATTCGGAAATAGCGGCGACAGAATCCATAAACCAATATCGGCGCACAAATATATTGCGCTTTTCGGCATTGAGTGTGGCAAGAAATCTATTGATGGCATCGCAAAACGCGGCGGAATCAATATGGAGTTCGGTATTATCGGGTGCCGGAAGACATTCTTCCATCTCGGCGCTCAGCTCGCAAATGAATGCGCTCCGCTTCAGGCGGTCGCGTTTTCTGCAAAAGTCAAACGCAGTGCGGCGGGTGATAAGCGCCAGAAATGCAAAAAGATAATTTCTCGGTTCATGCGGCGGAATAGAATTCCATGCTTCCAGATATGTATCGTTTTCGCATTCTTCGGCGGTTTGCCTGTCGCCGACGATGCTATATGCCAGACACCGGAGCCGACTGCCGTATTTTTCAGTGGTCTCTTTGATTGCCGTTTCATCCCGATTCAGATACAAATCAACGATTCTGCTGTCATCCAAAGTTTCTGTCTCCTCTCCACGGTATTTGAAGGTCCTTCACCCATATAAGCGATGTTTTCTATGTTGTGGTTGCATATATTTTGGAAAATCTTTGTTTTCTGATAAAATTTTAACATAAATCCGCATTTTTTGCAACATCTTTGCGGATTTTGCCGCTGTGGAGTGTAGCTTCATGTCTCCACACGGCAACAGCAAGCCCCACCCCACCAAATATACCCCCATATAGTCAACATCCAAAATAAAAAATATAACTCCATCCCGTCAGCGCACAAACTCCCCCACAACAACACCAAAAGCCAAACCGCGAGGTTCGCCGTAGCATGACATGGCACAGCAGTGAATCCGAGTCGGCGCTTAAGCGTTTCGAACCTGTAGCTATGGCTATGCTACGGTTGGACGGTTCGCTCGCTATGTTCGCACCGGAGGGCGATGGTTGTTTGAAGAAAGCAGAGTGGGAAGATGCAGGGAGGATACATAAGGCAGGAACGACCTTATGTGACTTTTGGTATACTCCGTCTCGGCGACGCCGTTCAGAGGTGGCTCCGCCACCCTGAACCCTCCTCTTGGTCACTCAAAAGCGCGATAACAGAAAAGTATCTTTAAAGTATCTTCGGGTCGTCGTGGGAATTAACACATATGCGAAGCATGTGTGTCAGCGTCGCCGAGACAGGGTATTCAAGTTTTGGTGCGCGTCTGGGGGGGAAGTTCCTGCGCTGACGGGCGGAGCAAGATGCTTTTATACAGCTTCATCTGAAAATTGTAAAACAAAAACGGCGACGCGCAAGCATCGCCGTTTTTCATTTCGACCTGTCAAAGTCCTTACCTGTGATAAGATAATCTATCGAAACATTAAAATATTTAGACATTGCAATAAGCATAGAAACATCGGGATTTCTTTTTCCGTTTTCGTAATAGGAGAGTGCCTCTCGGCTGATATTCAGATCCATCGCCACTTTTTGCTGGCTTAAACCTTTCTTTTTCCGAATCTCGCGAAGCCCTACCATATATATCAACTCCTCATTTCCGCTTTTCGATAAATAACGACATATTTTATATTATTTTACCATTATAAGCAAGCCAATATGTAACTAATTGTTACGCGGTTTTTGCAAAAAAGTAAATCATGCAAGCCCTGCTCCGTTATCTGTGAATTAGTAACAAAATGTTACCTTATAATTTGTTAAACCATACAAAAATGACCGCCCAATCGAAAAAAGTGCTTCTTCTTACTTGACATTTTGCGACATTGGTTTTATAATGTTAATGTAACAATTTGTTACTATCATTTTACGGGAGGAACTTATGAAGAAAATTTTTGTAGCTATCGCCTGTGCGGCGGTAACGGGTGTGCTCGGGCTGGCACTTCTTTTGAGCAAGAAAAAAAGCGCCCGGAAAAATGATAAAAAGCAGGACATGCTTTTTATATAAAAAAAGAAGGAGGACTTTTAAAATGTCAAAAGCAAAAGGCGGTCTTATTCTTGATATCGTAGCACTTGTCAGCGCGATACTCGGTTGCGTCGGTCCCTTTGGATTCACGGTTTCGCTGATTCTTATACTGGCGTCGCTTCCGCTTGCAATTGTGGGACTTGTTCTTTCCGTCATGGGCGGCAAGGAACTGAAAGCTCAGGGTACATCAAGCGGCGCTGCTACAGCAGGACTTATCCTCGGAATAGTATCTACGGTTATCTGCGGAATACTTTTCATTTCCTGCGGTCTTTGCGGAATCTGTGCGGATGCCGCGGCAGATTCAATCAAAAATTCATTTTCCTGATTAGCATATCATGAAAATGCAAACGGGCTTGCAATATTCCGCGCAAGCCCGTTTAAACTCTCAAAGCAGAAAGGATGGTAGTAAGCCATGCCAAAAGGCAATCTGTCAATGAATTTTTCGGTTTACGGATTATTTTTTGCTCTCGGAATAGCCGTTTCCGCCATTGTCGCAATACTTATCTGCAAAAAAAGAAAAATCGAGCGATATGAAATAGTTTATTCCGGTGTTTTTGCGATGATTGGCGGTGTGGTAGGTGCAAAGCTGTTTTTTCTGCTTGTCTCAATAAAACTGATAATTGAAACAAAGCCGGGTATTTTCGACCTGATAAGAGGCGGTTTTGTTTTCTACGGCGGACTTCTCGGCGGGATAGCGGGACTTTTTATCTATGTAAAAAAATATAAGCTTGATGTGAAAGATTTTTTTGATATTTTTGCCACCGTCACGCCGCTCGGTCATGCACTCGGCAGAGTCGGTTGCTTTTTCGGCGGCTGTTGCTACGGCATACCGCATGAGGGCTTTCCGAGCTACACATACAGCTCCGCCGCAGGAAATGTGCCTGTCGGCATACCTCTTTTGCCTATTCAGCTTATAGAAGCGGGATGTCTGCTTCTTTTATTTGCAACGGAATTATTTATTTTTATCGGAAATAAAGGCAAAAAAGGGACTGAAAGTCTCATATATATCACGGCGTATCCGACGATACGGTTTGTGACGGAATTTTTCCGCGGCGATATCGAAAGAGGAGTTTTCGGCTTGTTTTCGACTTCGCAATGGGTCAGTCTTATCCTGATTTTCTGCGCCATCTCATATGAAATCATCTCGCGAAGCAGGAAAAGAATTCCGTCGCAAAATTAAATTTGCGTTTTCCCCCAAATAAATGTTTTTTCGATTAGCATCCGAAAAAAGGCATATCCCCCTGCAAGAAGAACTTCCGCAAATCGCGCGGCAGTTTCAAAAGGCAGGGGGGTATGCTTTTCCGGCGACCACAGGTTGCTGGAAAGATACTTAATGATACTTTTTTCTCCTATCGCGCTTTTCGCTGCCGAAGAGGAGGGTTCAGGGTGGCGCAGCCACATCTGAACAGCATCGCCGAGACGGGGTTAGGCGGGCGTGGGTGAAGTATGTGGGATGACGGGATAAAGAGATAAGCATTATTGACACCTCATCCGTCAGCCTACGGCTGCCACCTTCTCCCACTGGAGAAGG
>CAJKRH010000074.1 GCA_905202255.1 uncultured Ruminococcus sp. | reverse complement strand
AGCGCCAAGGCGGCGATAGAATATTTAAAGAAAAGAAACGCGGGCAGAGCGACCTTCTACCCGATTGACACGATGAAGGGAACGGAAGCCGATGCGGCGACGCTCGGGCTTTCGGCGGGCGAGGGCTTCATTGCCGTCGCGAGCACGCTCGTGAAATGCGAGGACAACCTCCGCGGGATTGTGAAGAGCATAGTCGGCAGGATAATCATCGCCGACAATATGGACAACGCCGCGAAAATGGCGCGAAAACTTGCCTATCGCTACAGGATAGTGACGCTGGACGGTCAGGTCATAAACGCGGGAGGCAGCTTCACGGGCGGCTCTTCGGCGACGGAAAGTCAGCTTCTTTCCCGCCGCTCGCAGATAGACAGGCTGAATGAAGAGATAGCCTCGATAGAAAAGGCGGCAAAGGGCGTTGACAGCGAACTCGCGGAGCTGGCGAAAGCAACAGCGGATATCAAAGCCGAATACGATGCCGCGGCAGGCAGGCTTGCCACTGTGCGCAAAATGAGCGAAGCCGAGGAGGTTCAGCTCGAGGTGCTCCGCTCCGGAAAGGAAATGCTTGTTTCCGCGCTCGACGGGATAAAAGCCGAGATGAAAGCTCTCGATGAGAGCATGAGCGGATACCGCCGAGATATCGGCGGGCTTGCCGAGAGAAAGGACGAATTCGACACCGAGGCGGCGCTTCTTGCTTTCAAGGAAAACGAAATAAGCAGTCAGCGCGCTTCGCTCGAGGAAAAGCTTGAGGAACTCGAGGACAAGAGGAGCGACCTGCTCATAGAACTGGCAAGGGAAGAGACAAATACGGAGCTTCTCACATCGCTTCTTGAAGCTGTGGAGGCAAAGGCGGAGATTTACCGCTCCACCGCGGCTTCGCTTGAAGAAACGATAGCGGAGGCGATAAGAAAGACCGCCGAAAACAAAGAAAAGATAGAAAAATTGAGAAGCGAGGCGGCGGTTCTCTCCGGCAAGCTTGGGGAATACGAGCGCACAAGAGCGGAACTTGTCTCTGAGGGCGCGGATATAGAGCAGTCACTTAATACCGTCCGCACATCGCAGAAAAACGCGATGAATGAAAAGGAGCTTGTTTTCCGCGATTATACGAAACTGGAAAACGACCTTGAAAACGCAAATACCCGTGCCGACGGGCTTATCACATTCCTCTGGGACGACTACGAGCTTACATACGACGAGGCGACAAAGCAATGCGCCGAGCCGATAACTCCGGCGACGCGAGCCGAGACGGCGGCAGAGCAGACAAAACTGAAAAATACGCTCCGTTCGCTCGGAAATGTAAACCTGAACGCCATAGAGGAATACAAAGAGGTCAGCGAGCGCTACGGCAAGATGCACGAGCAGATGCAGGATCTGACAGCTTCGCGAGAGGCACTGATGAGAAATATCGCCGAGCTTGAGCGTTGCATGTGCACGGATTTTGTTTCGACTATGGAGCAGATAAATATCAACTTCGCGAGGACTTTCACAGAGCTTTTCGGCGGCGGCAGAGCCGAGGTCAAGCTCAGCGACCCCGAGAATGTTCTCGAGAGCGGAATCGACATAAATGTTGCTCCTCCCGGCAAGGTGATAAAGAGCCTTTCGCTCCTCTCGGGCGGCGAGCAGGCGTTTGTCGCGATAGCGCTGTACTTTGCGATACTCGAGGTAAACCCCGCGCCGTTCTGCATCATGGACGAGATAGAAGCGGCGCTCGACGAAGTGAATGTAGACAAATTCGCGGACTATGTGAAGCGATATTCCGAGAAAACGCAGTTTGTGCTGATAACGCACAGACGCGGCACGATGGAGGCGGCGGAGCGGCTCTACGGCGTTACGATGCACGAAAAGGGAATATCGGATATCATATCCGTCGATGTTTCCGAGATAGAGCACCGCGCGGGCAAACTGCTCGAATGAGAAGCGGACAATTAAAATAACGAAAGGGCAAAACGAAATGGGATTTTTTGAAAAGCTGAAGGCGGGTCTGGCAAAGACGAAAAACTCGTTCTTCGGAAAGATAAACAGCATATTCAAGAGCTTCCGTCGCGTAGACGAGGATTTGATGGACGAGCTTGAAGAGGCACTGATAACAGGCGATGTCGGCGTTGAAACGACGGAGGAGGTTCTCGATGAGCTTCGCTCCCGCATAAAGGAAAAGAAGCTGAACGAGCCTGAAGAGGTGAAGGCGGAGCTCTTTGACATACTGCGTTCGCTCATCGGCGACGGCGAGCCGATAGCATATGAAGAGGGCAAGCTGACCGTTGTGCTTGTGGTCGGCGTAAACGGCGTCGGCAAGACGACATCGATTGCCAAGATGGCAAATGTTTTCAAGAGCGAGGGCAAAAAGGTTCTGCTCTGCGCGGCGGATACATTCCGCGCGGCGGCGATAGACCAGATAGGCATCTGGGCGGACAGAATAGGCGTAGAGCTCATAAAGCAGAGCGAGGGCTCCGACCCCGCCGCAGTCGTTTTCGATGCCGTTCACGCGGCGAAGAAGCGTGGCGCGGATGTTCTGATAATAGATACCGCGGGCAGACTGCACAATAAGAAAAACCTGATGACAGAGCTTGAAAAGATAAACCGCGTGGTGGACAAGGAGCTTCCCGACTGCCTGCGCGAGACTATTCTCGTTCTCGACGCCACGACGGGACAGAATGCCGTTGTTCAGGCGCGCGAATTCAAGGATGCGGCGAATATAACGGGTCTTGCCTTGACGAAGCTGGACGGAAGCGCCAAGGGCGGCATAGTTTTCTCCGTCAAGCGCGAACTCGGCATACCGATGAAGTTTATCGGAGTCGGCGAAAAGGCGGACGACCTCCAGCCTTTCAATGCTGATGAGTTTATCGAGGCGCTCTTTGCGGAAGAGGCATGAGCATGAAAAAGGTAGCCGTAGCATCAAACAATAAGCACAAGATTGAGGAGATACGCGCAATTCTCTCGGGTATATACGGAGACGAGATAGAAGTGAAAAGCCTCTCGGATATAGGTTTTTCGGGAGATATCGTCGAGGACGGAGACACCTTTGAAGAAAATGCCGAGATAAAGGCGAGAGCGGCGGCAAAGCTCGGATATATAGCGATAGCAGATGATTCGGGGCTTTGCGTGGACGCGCTGGACGGCGCTCCCGGGGTTTATTCCGCAAGATTTGCGGGTGAGCCCAGCGATGATAAGAAAAACAACGACAAGCTGCTCGATATGATGAAAGATATCCCAGAGGAGGGGCGCGGCGCGAAGTTTGTTTCCGTCATCTGCTGTGTGACGCCGGAGGGCGAGGTTGTGAGCGCGCGGGGAGAATGCCCGGGCAGGATCCTTTTCGAGCGGCACGGAGGAGGCGGCTTCGGCTATGACCCGCTTTTCTTATGCGAACTCGGCAAGAGCTTTGCCGAGCTTACTCCGGAGGAGAAAAATAGGATAAGCCACAGGGCGAGAGCCATGGCGAATTTCGCCGAGGCTGTGAAAAAGACAAAAATTTTTGATTGAGGATAATGTAAGGAAAAATTATGATTACAAGCAAGCAGAGAGCGTATTTACGCGGACTTTCAAATAATTATGACACTATATTTCAGGTCGGCAAGGGCGGCATCACGGAAAATATGACGGAGCAGATAGGCAACGCCCTCGAGGCACGCGAGCTTATCAAGCTGCGCGTGCTCGACAACAGCGAGTACGGTGCGCGCGAGGCGGCAGAGATAATTGCAGAGAAGGTCGGCGCCGATGTCGTAAGCGTCGTAGGTTCGAGATTCGTGCTTTACCGCGAATCCGAAAAGCATAAGAAAATAGATATTTCTTCTATATAAAAACGGAGGGAAATATGACCGAAAATGTGCTGACGCGTCTGAAGGACACGGCGCGTATGTGCATGAGCGAAAAACGATATGCGCATACGCTCGGAGTATATCGCGAATGCGAATATCTGGCGGATAAATGCGCGCTTTCGCAAAAGGAAAGAGATGACCTGCTCACGGCTTCACTGCTCCACGATATAGCAAAGCAGCTACCCGTCGACAAGCAGAAAAATATATGCATGCGCCACGGCACCGATATCAGCGGCGCGACTGAAGCGACACTGCATCAGCTTTCGGGCGCGGAATATGCGCGCGAGCTTCTCGGCTCAGATATCGTAAACGATGTCGTGTATTCAGCGGTAAGCAAGCATACCACAGGCGGCAGTGTGATGAGCCTGACGGATAAACTGCTTTTTATCGCCGATTATACGGAGGCGGGGCGCACTCATGAAATGTGCCGCAAAATGCGGGAATATTTGCATGAAAACTGTGAAAAAATAGTAGAAGCCGAAGAAGTGCGGCGCTTCATCACAAGATTTGCGCTGATGCTCACAGACAATACCGAACAACATCTCGCATCTACCGGCGCGGAAAAGGACCCGCGCATGGACTACGCGAGAGCGACTCTTGAAGCGGAAATAAAAACGGCAAAGGAGAGTTGAAATTTTGGAAAACAACAGTTATGACGGATATATACGGCGGAAGATGAAAAAGCAGAGGACAGGCATGGTTCTTCTGTGCGCACTGCTGATAATCATTTTTTCCGCGATAACATTTGTGGCGGCTTATTTTATCTTTTTCCGACCGAGTGTTTCACCCGACCCGCCCTTTATAAATAACGGCACTACGGGAACGGACGAGGCAGGTCAGGTGATAGTCGACACGAGCGGTCCCTATGCCCGCAAGAGCGGATATTATACCTTTCTTATTGCAGGGCTTGATGACGCCTCGCTGAATACCGATGTCATGATGCTGGCATCGCTGGATACGGAAAATCACAGGATAAATATACTGCAGATACCTCGCGATACATTTGTAAACAAATATGTCGGCGGGTACAGCTATGTAAACTCGGTAAATGCCATGTACAGCTCGGCATATCATTCGTACAAGGTGCCGGCGCAGGGCAGTGTCTCCGATGAGGCGCATAAATCAATAGCGAAAACTGCAAGACTCGAAGCCATGCGCGATGTCTGCTCGCGGCTCGAAAAAAGCCTATGCGTGAAGATAGACAGGTTTATACTGCTCGATACGGCGGCTTTCCGCGAGATAATTGATTCCGTCGGCGGAGTGGAATTTGATGTTCCTTTCGATATGGATTACGATGACCCCGCTCAGAATCTGCATATCCACCTGAAGGCGGGCAAGCAGATACTTGACGGTGCCAAGGCAGAGCAGTTTATCCGATTTCGCAAAGGAGAGAAATACAGCTATCCCGCAGGGGATATAGACAGAGTGGATGCGCGCGCCGACTTTATGCGCGCGGCACTTTCCCAGGTGAAGA
>CAJKRH010000073.1 GCA_905202255.1 uncultured Ruminococcus sp. | reverse complement strand
TTTGTTATGAGTTCCTATTTTTTTCATAGTGTTGCACTTGATAGTATAATTCACCATATTTCAAAAATGAAATATCATAAAATTTTTCTCTTTGCGAAACGGCGCGTTACCTTGTTGAGATTTGTCAATATTATATCGCTTGTGAACCGTCTGCTTTTTGCGGCGCCTGCTTGCTCGTTCATATTTCTGATATTGCGCTCAATTATATCTTTTTCCGCAGAAGAAAAAATCGATTTTATTATCCTGCTTGTGTAGTCGTAGCCGTATTCAGCCATTTCGTCTACACGGTTCGGGTCAAAAACCAAGCCGTCCCACCTTTTTTGAAAAGGGAAGTCATAAAGTTTTATTATCTTCCTGTCAAACTGTCCATCCTCAAAAATATAATTTTTGAAATCAAAATATATGCAGAATACAAAGTCAAGGTCTTTTTTCAAAAGAGGAAAAACAGGAATATTGTCTATAAGCGCACCGTCAAACATTGTAGAGCCGTTTATCTTTACTCCCTTATTGAAAACCGGTATCGCAACGGCTGCGCAAAGGTAATTCTGAATCTCTTTTTTCGTGAGATTATGCAGTGGGACATACTCGACCTTTTTCTCGGTATAATTCCATACGGTAATATACATTTGGGGAAGTCCGGAATTATCCTCGAGCACAATTCCTCTTATTTTTTGTATCAGGTCGGCTTTTCCGGAAAGCGGCGGAAAAAAGCTTCCCGATTTTCGGACATCGATATCTTTTAATGCATTGATGAGGTATTCGTTTTGTCCGGTAACTCCCGCATACGCAGTAAGCGCGCCTATAGATGATGCGCTGATGCATTCTATATTTTCTTTGCCGAAAAAATCAAAAATCGCATTCAGACAACCGATTTCATAAAAACCCTTGCTCATTCCGCCGGCAAGCACTACACCGATTTTCATTTTGACCTCCGATTCTCACTTTTTCGGCAAAAATTTACTTTACATTTGCATTATATCACATATGTATAATAATGTCAACCCATATGGGTAATTTTTTTTATTACAAATATAATTATAATAATAATGTAAAGAAAAATTGGAGAATTGCGTATGAATGTGTTGAAAAAAATAAACAAGATGAGAATTGATAGAAACTGGTCGGTTTATCGCCTGTCTGTTGAATCCGGAATACCGCAATCAACCCTGACAAATATGTTCAACAGAGAGACGCTTCCGTCGATAACGACGCTTGAATGGATATGCAATGCTTTCGGAATTACAATGTCTGAATTTTTTCGCGAGGACGAGGGCAGTGCGCAATCCGTGGAACTGTCGGAAGCCGTTTCCGAATTTGAAAAGCTCTCCGAGTCCGACAAGCGGTTTGTGCTGAAAATGATGTATAGGCTGAATGAGCCGAAGTAATGCGCCGGAAAGCCGTAAATCTCAAAATCTCCCTTGCCGGAAGCACGGGAGATTTGTTTTAATACGAGAAAAAAGTTACAAGCGCTTTTTTTACTTTTTTATTGCAATAATAATAAAAGCATGATATAATATAATAAAATTATATTACATATCGCGTGGGCGATAAATATAAAATAAAAGGAGATTTTTACTATGGGACTTATCAAAGCATTTGCAGGCGCCGTCGGCGGAACGATGGCAGACCAGTGGAAGGAATTTTTCTATTGTGATGCGCTTTCCGAGAATGTTCTCGTGGCAAAGGGTCAGAAGCGTACCTCGCGCCGTTCCTCCAATACAAAGGGTGAAGAAAATATCATTTCAAACGGCTCGGGTATCGCCGTAAACGAAGGTCAGTGCATGATTATCGTTTCACAGGGCGAGGTTGTCGAATTCTGCGCCGAGGCGGGCGAATTCACATATGACAAATCCACGGAGCCGAGCCTTTTCACAGGCAGTCTCGGCAAGAGTATACTCGATACCTTCAAGACCATAGGCAGAAGATTTACATACGGCGGCGACACAGGCAAGGATCAGAGAGTTTATTATTTCAATACAAAGGAAATTACGGGCAATAAATACGGCACGGCAAGCCCTGTTCCCTTCCGCGTGGTGGATAAGAATATCGGACTCGATGTCGATATCTCCATCCGTTGCAACGGCGAATATTCATATAAGATAGTAGACCCGCTTCTTTTCTATAAGAATGTTTCGGGCAATGTCACAGACACATATACGAGAGACAGAATTGACAGCATGCTGAAAACAGAGCTCCTCACGGCACTCCAGCCCGCTTTTGCGAAGATTTCCGAGATGGGCGTGCGCTACAGTGCGCTTCCCGGTCATACTGTCGAGATAGCCGATGCGCTCAATGAAGTCCTCTCCAAAAAGTGGACGGAGCTTCGCGGTATCAAGGTTTATTCCTTCGGCGTAAATTCCGTTACGGCTTCGGAAGAAGACGAAAATATGATCAAGCAGTATCAGAAGAGTGCTGTTCTCCGAGACCCCGGAATGGCGGCGGCTGTTCTTTCCGGTGCGCAGGCGCAGGCTATGCAGGATGCGGCTAAAAATCAGGGAAGCGGCGGTGCTTTCATGGCTTTTGCCGGCATGAATATGGCTCAGGGTGCAGGCGGTATAAACGCAGGCAATCTCTATGAGATGAGCGCAAAACAGCAGGCGGCAAAAGCGGCGGAAGAAAAAAAGACGGCTGATGCGGCTAAGGCGGCAGGCACATGGAAATGCGAATGCGGCGCGGAAAACACAGGAAAGTTCTGCCATGAATGCGGCAAGGCGAAGCCCGCCGAAGCCGGCTGGTATTGCACGGAGTGCGGTGCTTTAAACAAGGGCAAATTCTGCGCGGAGTGCGGCGCAAAGCGCCCGAGCGGAGCAAAGGTTTACCGCTGTGACAAATGCGGCTGGGAGCCTGAGGATCCGTCAAAGCCTCCGAAGTTCTGTCCCGAATGCGGCGACCCCTTTGACGAGAGCGACGCAAAATAATACGGGAAATCCACGAAAATTCACATAACGGAGGGAATGAAATTGGCTGAAACAAGCGATAAAACCGTTATCGAATATAAATGTCCGTGTTGCAATGCGGGACTGAAATATGACAGCAAAACGGGAGAAATGGTCTGCGAATACTGCGACAATAAATTCTCCGTGGAGCAGCTCGAGCAGCTTTCCGAGATTGAAAAGGAAGCGGAAGAGAAGTCCGATGCGAAATGGGGCAGATATGAGAGACACGAAACGGGCGAAGAAACGACGGAATTTATCTGTCAGTCCTGCGGCGCGGCGATAACGGGTGATGACACCATGGCGGCTACGGAATGCCCGTATTGCGGCAATCCCGTGATAATAAAACAGCGTATCGACGGCTTGCTCCGTCCCGATTATGTCATTCCGTTCAAGCTTGACAAGCAGGCGGCAAAGGATGCGCTGAAGAAATTTTACAAGGGCAAGGTTCTGCTCCCGAAAATGTTCCGCGAGGAAAACAATATCGATAAGATAACGGGAATTTATGTTCCTTTCTGGCTTTTCGACTGCGAGGCAAACGGAAGAATGAGCTTTGATGCCACGCGCATTTCGTCATGGCGGAGCGGGCAATATCAATATACCAAAACAAGCCATTTTCTCGTGCGCCGAAGCGGCGAAATGGCTTTTGAAAACATACCCGTCGATGCCTCCGAAAAGATGGACGATGCATATATGGATTCGCTCGAGCCTTTCAACTACAATGAAATGGTGGATTTCGGCTCGGCATATCTCTCGGGCTTCTTTGCGGACAGATATGATGTTTCCGATGAGGAATGTTCGCCCCGCGCGGCAAAACGGGTTCGCACGAGTCTCGAGGATGAGCTTCGCGCGACGGTGGTCGGTTACTCCGGCGTGACGACAAAAAGCTCCAATATCAAAACAAGCAACGGCGATATAAAATACGCGCTTTTCCCCGTTTATATGCTCAATACAAAATATCGCGACAAGACATATACCTTTGCCATGAATGGGCAGACCGGTAAATTTGTGGGCAAATTGCCTGTATCAAAAGGCAGATTTGCGGCATGGGCGGCAGGTATTGCCGCGGCTGTGGCTCTCGTGGCTCAGCTTATCCTGATTTTGTGAGGTGGCGTATGAAAAGGAAAATTTTATCTCTTATCATTTTCGCCGCGTGTCTCATTCTTTTTTGCCTGCCTTGCTTTGCGGGCGGGCTTTGGAACGCTCCGCTCATAGATATAGCGGACGGAATTTTATCTGATGATGAAATAAGCGAAATTACCGCGCTTGCAAAGGATGCGGCAGAAAAAAACAAAGCCTCTGTAGGCATTATCTTCGCGGATTCATCACTCAGTCGGGATGAGCTTACAGAACGCGCGGACGCGCTCTATGACGACAATTGCGACCAAAAGAGCGATGCGATAATTCTTGCGGTCGATGTCTCATCAAGACAGTATTATATCCGCCAGATAGGAAAAATGAACAGCCTTAAAAGCTCCGCTATGGATAATATAGAAAATGCGGCACTGAAAGGACTGAAAAAAAGCGACTGGTACTCCGCCGCTACGGGATTCATAGAATCCATTGCGAAAAACGCATATTTCAGCAATCCCGATGACGGAGACTATAGTGGCGACACGAAATCCGATATAGTAAAAAAGGAAGTAATCATTATCTGCGTCAGCATAGTGATAAGCCTTATCGCCACGGGAATCATGGCGGCAGGCATGAATAATGCAAAGCCCGGGCGCGCCGCGGCAAACTATGTCAAGAAAGACAGCTTCAAGCTCGGCGAAAAGACCGATATGTACCTCTACAGCACTGTTACCAAGGTTAAGATTGAAACCGAAAGCAAGAGCAGCAGCGGCGGTGGTGGCGGTGGCGGTAGCTCACGCGGCGGCAGAGGCGGAAGCTTCTGATACATAGCGAAATATCTGAAAGGAGCAAAGCATGAATCCGAAAGAATTACTCGCTCTTGCGGCGAAAGCAAGAGAAAGATCCTATTCCCCGTATTCGGGATTTCGCGTCGGCGCGGCACTTCTTGCCGCCTCCGGCAAGGTCTATCTCGGCTGTAACATAGAAAATGCGGCTTATACGCCGACAAACTGCGCAGAGCGCACGGCATTTTTCAAGGCAATAAGTGAAGGCGAGCGGGAATTTGTTTCCGTCGCCGTAGTCGGCGGTAAAAACGGGATATCGGAGCCTGCATATCCATGCGGTGTGTGCCGTCAGGTGATGGCGGAATTCTGTGACCCCGACAGCTTCCTTATATATGTGGCTGACGGGGAAGGATACAGAACCCATACGCTCTCCGAGCTGCTGAAATTCTGCTTCACGCCAAGCTCACTTAAATAAAATGAAGATAACCGTCTGCATTTTTGCAGACGGTTGTTTTTTTGCCGCCATATTAAATTTTTTTC
>CAJKRH010000072.1 GCA_905202255.1 uncultured Ruminococcus sp. | reverse complement strand
AGGGGAATTGACACATATGCGAAGCATGTGTGTCGGCGTCGCCGAGACAGGGGTCACCCACCTATCTCCTGCAAAAAACAAAGCAAGTCGGCAACCATCGGTTGCCGACTTACGCTATAACACCTGTTTTATTCTCCCACTATCCTGTCTGCAAAGGTGCTCCAGAAGTAGTTTCCGACATAGCTTCCCAGAGATGCGCTCGGAACATAGAACCGTGCGCCTGCGGGAAGTCCTGCCGTGAGCTCGCTTCCCATTCCGTTTACCGTTGTGGAGTCGGGATTTTCCGCGAGAATGTGAATTTTCATGAGCTTTCCTGCGCCGACAAAGGCACCGTCTGAAATATACGAAACATTATCCGTGACAAAAAGCTCTGTGAGCTCGCCGCAATCCGCAAAGGCACCGGCACCGATAATTATGCCGCGCTTGCCGTTATATGCGGTCGGTGTTCGCAGAGAGCTAAGCTTTTTACCCTCGTCGCTCACGCCTGTTATATATGTACTGCCTGCTCTCTCTTCAAAAACGAAATATTTTTCGTTTTCGTCATATTTCACGGGGTCGTCAGGCTTATCGGGCTTTATCGGTTTATCCGGCTTTGCAATATCAACCTTGATGCCGCCAAGCACATCGGCAAGGTCGAGCGCGAGCCTGCGTGTATGCAGAATAACGCCCGCTTCGTTCATATGAAAGTTGCTGTCGTAAAAATATGCTTCATTATATATATATCCGTTTGCACTGCCGAGTAGCGGTGCTTTGAGCTTTTCCGCGAGAAAAGCTTCAAAAGCCTCGATATCCTCTATCTCCGTGCCCTCGCGGAGCGCACTCATGTTCATCGGGGCGAAACCGAAATACACTGTCGCACCGCGCTTTTTCGCATATTCGATATATTCGTTTACATAATCGATGAAATCCTGCGAAACGATATCCGGCGAGAAATCTATGATATGTGCGGGGTCATAGCCCTGCGCCATGACATTGTATTTCCGGTCGGGATAATCGATATCGCCGTATTCGTTGAAGGCACTCTTTGCATATACACCCGTCGGTTCGAGCGGTGTGCCTCTGCTGTAGCGGAATTTCGACGCGGCAAATTTCCAGTATGCACCGAGCATGGCGGGCGCATCGTCGCGCGAGAGCCGCGTGAGCAATCCGAAATGCCCGTCACACGCCTGCCAGAGCGAATCCGCGCCGAAATAGAGCGAGAGAAGCTGACTGTCCATCTCGGGCGCGAGAACTATGATATCACCTTTTCGTATTGATTTGCGTGAAAGATCCATCATCGCCTTTGTGCCGATCGAGGCATAAAGCCCGAAATTGACCACAGGCATGCCGAGTGTTTCTTCAAGCAGCTTGCTGTCCAGTCCGAAGGCGGCACTGCTGCCGCTGACGATGACGATTTTCGGCTCCTTTATGCTGTCCAGTCTTTCCACCTTATCATACAGCTCCGCTGTGAAAAGCTTTGAAAACTGCGGTTTTATCAGAAAGCCGACGGAAGCGGCGCATGAGAGCGGAAGCAGAAGCAGGAGCAATATGCAGATGAATCTGATAACTGATTTTTTCATATATCGCACCCCCTCAGAACTGGAAATAAATGAATGTGCTGGCACCGCCGACGGAAAGTATCAGCACCCATGCGGCGATAACTGCCCAGACGGTATAAAGCACGGTTGTTTTCTTCGCCGTGCCGCCATCGCTTTCGAGAACCGGCATGCTCATCACTCTGTCCATGAGAATAAGCACAGCTATCGCAAGGGCGCAATAGAGCGCGCCTGCCGCGGTAAGCCCCATGCCGGAAACGGTATCGGCAAAGGAATATGCCGAGGGGGAGAAGAGCTTGCCGAATGCCAAGCCGACATCGGCAATGCTGTTTGCACGGAAGAAAATCCACGCAAGGCAGACAAAAAAGAATGTGGTAAACCTCTGCATGGCGGCGAAAATGCGCGAATCATTCTTTATGCCCATTTTCGTATAAAGCGCCATGCGCCACTTTTTTGTAGCCGAGCCGAATATGCGGAAAAATCCGTGGAGCGCACCCCAGATTACAAAGGTCCAGTTTGCACCGTGCCATAAGCCGCTCACGAGAAATACGATGAAAAGATTCAGATAATACCTTGCGCGTGAGCATCTGTTGCCGCCCAGCGGTATGTAGAGATAATCGCGGAACCATGTAGACAGGCTGATATGCCATCTGTCCCAGAATTCCTTTATCGAGCGCGCCGAATACGGGCGATCGAAATTCTGCATGAGGCGGATACCCATTATCCGCGCACAGCCTATGGCGATATCGGTATATCCCGAGAAATCACAGTATATCTGAACAGCGAAAAGCACCGTCGCTATGATTATGCCTATCGCCGTGGCTTTTCCGATATCGTTATAAACCGAGTTGACATAACCCGCCAGAATATCGGCGACAGCTATCTTCTTGAAGAAGCCGACAGCCATTTTCTGCATACCGAGAAAGGCATTTTCGGCATTTAATCTGTTGAAATTTTTCAGCTGAGGCAAGAGGTTTTCCGGCCGCTCGATAGGACCTGCCACAAGCTGCGGGAAAAAGCTGACGAAAAGCGCATACCAGAAGAAATTACGCTCCGCTTTTATATCGCCGCGATATACATCTATCGCATATGAGAGTGTCTGGAAGGTGTAAAACGAAATTCCGACGGGAAGTATCAGATTCAGCGAGAAATCATATGATTTGCCGTTTATCGCGCTCATAATGCCCGAAACGGTGCCTGCCATGAAATTATAATATTTAAAGAAGAAAAGCGTGCCGAGACAGACGATAAGGGTCAGCGTTATGTATAGCCTGCGCAATGACTTTTTGCCCGTTTTTTCCATTGCCAGTGCGCAGAAATACGAGACCGCCGTGGTAAAAATTATCAGCGCAAGCAGGTGAAAATTCCATGCGGCATAGAACCAGTAGCTCATGGCAAGCATGGCGGGCATTTTCAGCTTCTTCGGGAGCAGGAAATAGCAGAGCAGAAATATCGGGAAAAATATAAGAAATTCAAATGAATTAAATGTCATGCTTTGCCCTCCGCAGTGTCAGAATAAGGCGCAGAATAAGTGCGATAAGCACGAGTATCAGCACCTCGGAGAGTGAGATTTCAAGATAAAGTCCCAGTATTACGGTAAACGCCGCAAAAGCGGCGTTTACTATGATGAAAAAGCTTTTCCTGAAAACAAACTCGAGTATAAACATCGCTGTCATCACGGCGAGCATAATCAGTATCGCCGGATGAGAAAATAATGTGAGTCTATCCGGAAACATATATTGTACCTCTTATTTTGCTTCTTTTTCAAGCTGAGCCTTCAGCTCACGGATGAGAATTTCCGTTCTCAGATGTGCGCCGGCATCTGTCATATGCCATTCGGAATCGGCAAAATACCCGCTGTCTATGGCATGGTCGGCTATATCGGAGATTACTGTCCCGTGATAATTCTTTGCGACATTGCCGGAGTATTCATCAAGATCAGCCTGCGTCTTTTTAGCTATATCGTAGAGCACGCTTTTTGACATGGGTGCAAACGAGATATAAACCTTCACGCCGTTTTCCGCCATTTTGTCAAATTGCGTATTCATAAAGGCAATGCATTCCTCGCTCGGGAACTGGTTGAAGGTAAAGCCGCCCTTTACGGGACCCGCATCTCTTTTATTGAAAAGGTCGCCGTTGTTGTTTATCGCATCATTGAAGCGGTCATATTCGCGAATGGTGCTGTTTATTGCCTTATCCTTCTGCTGGCTCTCAAACGAGCCGAAAACATTGGTATAATTTCTGATATCGACATATCTGAAAATATCATAATTACATTCAATGGAGCGCCAGAGTCTGTTGTTGAGGCGGTTATTTCCGAAAAGATACTGTCCGTCCTCGGGTGCCCATAGAAGGATATCGTCCTTTCCCATGAGCTTCGAGAGATATTCCATCCAGAAAGCACCGCTGATATTGGCGTTTGTACCGTAGTTGACTACGACATATTCATCGCCGAGTGCCTTTTCCATATCCTCCGCGACAAAGCCGAACTGACCGCTCGAGCCTGCCACATAGACTATCTTTTTTCTGTCTTTCGCCCAGAGCATATAGTCATATTTCATGTTGGATTCGATATATGTCACATAGAGCGGGTAGAGAACGGCATTGATACGCAGATTTGCGAGGTTTTCGCAGCCGTCGATTACCGTATTTGCGGCGCTCATTCCCCAGCCGCCGGTTGTTTCGCCTGTGAATTTTACTATCGCGTCTGTTATCACGAGGGTGGACATTTCGGAATCGGCAAAAGCCTCTTCGCAGAGTTCCATTACGCTTGCGGGGAGAACTATTGTCTCTGCCTTTGTGCCGGCGAGCGCGCGCTTGCCGATGGATATGACGGCAAGTCCGTCTATCTTTGCGGGAACGGCGAGAGTGCCCTCTTCACTTCCCTTATAGCCTGTTATTTTGATTTCGCTTCCCGATTTTTCGTATTCGAAATCGGATGCGGGAGCTTCTTTTGCCCATATGCAGTAGAGGTCGATTTTCGCTCTGTCGCCGACATACGGTCTCGAACCGAGGCTTGTGCCCTCGCCCGTGCCGTCCGCTTTGGTGTTGTATTCAACAAGAACATATCCGTCGCGCTTGAAATAGCCGCGCTCGGGGAGCGAATTAGGGTTCTTGTAGTAGGTTACATCGGCATCATATTCAACGGTATCCTTGCCGCTGACATGAGCACCGCCATTCAGATGATAAGCATATGTCATTGCACAGTTGACAAAAAGCGTGCATTCTTTTTCGACATCAAAGGTGTATTCGGTTTTCATGGAAGCGACTTCTTTACCGTTGGCAATGCCGCTGTCGAATGAGAAGCCTTTGAATTTATATCCGTCCTTCATTTTGACGGTGACTGTCGCTTTATACGAGTCGCCGATGCCTTCTTTCGTGGAAACGGAAAGCTCGCAGTAGGCGGGATTGTATTTGACTGTCAGATATTCGCCGTGCTTTTCGGCAAGGAGCTTGTTATATATCGGAGTGGGAGCCGGAGGATCTACCGTGCCGCTGCTTGTCGCATCGGTTGTGGCTGTTGTACCATTGGTGCCGCTTGTGATGCCTGTGGTTTCACCACTTTCCGAGGTTGTAGCCGATGCGGAAGAGGTGCCGGTTGTCTCTTCCGGTTTATTTCCGCAGGCGACTATGCCCATGCACATGGAAATCGCCAGTATAAAGGCGAATATTCGTATTGTTTTTTTCATATTTTTCCTCCGAAATGTATCTGCACACAGCAGACTTTTTCATGATATAATTTTATCATTATTATTTTACGATGTCAATATTACTATTAGCAGATTTTTTGAATGATATTTTGTCTATTATGGCATAAAATTTTCCGCTGTCAGGCGATAGAGGAGGATTTGTTTTTTATTTTAAGTAACTTTCTCCATTATCGTACTTTTGTGTGACCAAGAGGAGGGTTCAGGGTGGCGAAGCCACCTCTG
>CAJKRH010000071.1 GCA_905202255.1 uncultured Ruminococcus sp. | reverse complement strand
CTCCGTCTCGGCGACGCCGTTCAGAGGTGGCTCCGCCACCCTGAACCCTCCTCTTCTTCACAGAAAAGTACGATAAAACAAAACTCACACCCCGAAAAACATCAGAATTCCATTATATACTCCCTGCGCGAAAAGGCGCGGATTATTTGCCATGAGCGCGGCATCCTCGGCGTTGGTGATGAAACCAAGCTCTATGAGCGTAGCCGGCATATCAGTTGCGCGGAGGACATACAGCGTCGGGCGTGCGGAAACGCCGCGGTTTTCCAGTCCCGTTGCGTCATGCAGACCGATGAGAATATTTTCGGCAAGCGGAAGTGCCGCCGAGCCGCTGCTGTAAACAAAAGCTTCACTGCCCGATGCAGTCGGGATATCCGAGGCATTCGCATGCAGACTGATAAAATAATCCGCGCCCCATTCGTTTGCGGCGTTTACCCGCTCGCGAAGCGATGAAGCGACACTCATGCCGAGTATCTCATCGGGCGTATTGCGCGAGAGTATCGCCTCGAAATTCGGATTTTCATTTAAGAGAGTATTCAATTCTTCTCCTATATAATAAACAAGATCCTGCTCTCTGTAGCCATTGCCCTCCGCACCCGCATTCGGATTTTCGGGATTGTGCCCCTGATCTATAAATATTTTTATCGCCATAAAAAAAACCTCCGTGAACATACTTTTTTTCAGTATATTCACGGAGATATTTTTTGATATGAATTATTCGAGATTCAGTCTCTTTTTGAAGATGTTTATCGTGAGGAAGTACATCACTACACCGACTATAAATGTTACCGCATTGCGCGAATAAGCGACTATGGATATTATTATCTCGGATGAAGTGCCGTCATTTATCAGAGCCGAAATAAACATTACGATATAGCTTACAAAGGAATTGACGATACCTATTCCCGCGTTGACGGCAAAATACATGCCGATGGAAGCCCATACCTTATGCTTCTTGCTGATCATGCAGCCGAGCGTTATGGCAAAGTAATAAATCAGAAGCTGTGCCATTCCCGTGACGATAACTTCAAGCACAGAGCGCAGTATCACAAACCATGCCTCGGGAGAACCTGCATAAATCTGCATGAAGGTTTCAAAGAATTCGCTAATCGATTTGAACATCTCGGAAAACATAGAAGCGACTTCCGCACCGCCCGAAGCTACGCCGTTGATATAAATCGCGCCGCAAAGCGATGCTAACGAAGCGAAAGTCGCAACGGCGGAAAGCGCAAGCCACACCATGCCGGAAATAAGCTTTGCCCAGAGCAGTTCATGCGGCGTGACAGGCAGAGTGAATGTCAGATATCCCTCATCGGTGAAGAAATTTTTATAATATCTCATCAGTATAAAGATGAGGGTAATTATACTGCTCGCAAAACCGAGCGCATATACGCCGAAGGTTATCACCGAGAGGGGGATATAGAGGATAGTGCGGATGGTTTCTATCGCATCGCCGTGAAGCGCGGGCAGGAGGCTCGGATGCCAGCAGATAATCAGCAGACCGAAGCCGACAGCCGAAGCGAGAAGCGAACCGAGGATAACCATGCCGACAGAGCGTCTCGTCGCTCTGAATTCATGCTTTAAAAGCTTGCCTAACATTTGAACACCTCCCTGAAGAGCGCATCTACCGTTTCGCCGTGCTTTTCTCTTGCGCCGTCTACGGTATCGTGCATGACGACCTGACCGCTCTTGATGAATACGAATTCGTCGAGCACCTGTTCGACATCGGTGATAAGATGAGTGGATATGATTATCGTTGCGCTCGGGTCATAATTTGTGATTATCGTATTGAGGATGAACTCGCGCGCCGCGGGGTCGACACCCGCTATCGGTTCATCGAGCAGATAGAGCCTTGCGCGGCGGCTCATGACGAGCACAAGCTGAACTTTTTCACGCGTACCCTTGGAGAGCGTCTTTATCTTTCTGCTCGTGACTATGCCGAGCTTTGAAAAAAGGTCATATGCGCGGGCGCGGTCGAAATCCTTGTAGAAATCGCAGAAAAGCGCTATCGTATCGTCCACGGTGAGCGAGGGATTGAGATATGTGCGCTCGGGAAGATACGAAACGGCGCCCTTTGTGATAACGCCGGGACGGAGCCCTCCGACGGTCAGCTCGCCCGATGTGGGCGTGAGCAGACCTGCCGCCAGCTTGATGAGCGTAGTCTTGCCGCTGCCGTTCGGTCCGAGAAGCCCGATTATCTTGCCTGAGTACAGAGTGAGATTGAAATCCGCGAGGGCGGGAACGCCGCCGTATGATTTAAAGAGATTCTTGCATTCAAGTATTATTTCCATTTGCCTCATCCTTTCTGAGATATTTTTCCAGCAGAGCTTCCGTCTTTTCGCGGTCGAAGCCGAGCTGGGCTATAGCGTTGGCATATCCCTCCGTTATCCGGACGGCTTCCGCTTCTCTTGCCGCGTCGAGGATGCTTTTGTCCTCCGTGACGAAGTTGCCCGCCGTGCTTTTCGGATAGATGATGCCCTCATCGCAGAGCATCGAAAGCGCCTTGACCACGGTATTCGGATTTGCCGAGGCTTCGCTCGCGATATCGCGCACGCTGGGTATTTTGGAACCCTCGGGATATTCGCCCGAGAAGATTTTCAGCCTGATTCTTGCCGCTATCTGAATATATATCGGTATTCCGCCGAAAAAATTCCAAGCCATGACTTTCTCCTCCTTTTGTTCTGTTTGCATGATACAATTATACATCATAGCCGCCGTATTGTCAAGAGAAGAGAGTAATTTTCCGTGAAAATAATAAAAAATCGTGTTTTTATTCGAAAAATCGCATGAAAAATTTATTTTCCACTTGACAAGAGCGCATATTTGTGTGTATAATGTACGGTGTAGTTGTAGCGTTATACGCCGTCGGGGCTTTTTCTCCGACGCGACAATGTAAGGAGGTGTTGAATAATGCTGAGAACTTATCAACCTAAAAAGATTCAGAGACAGAAGGAGCATGGCTTCCGCAAGAGAATGAGCACGGCAAACGGCCGCAAGGTTCTGAAGAGAAGACGCGCTAAAGGCAGAGTTCGTCTTAGCTACTGATTTTCAGCCGAGCTTTGTTTCCGAAAATAGATTAAAGCCTGTGTCTGTATTCATGGGCTTTCATTTTTTATAGGGACAAAACGGCATGGCTCCCAAAACTGATTTTTCGGAGGAATCTGTGTGAAAAACATGGCAATTTCCGAGAACCACCTTTATAAAAAGGTGTATGACAAAGGGCAGAAAGTTTACTGCCGGCATATCGTGGTATATGTTTTGACCGATTACCACGCATCGCGGCTCGCCCGCGAAAATCCGCTGAAAACGAAGGTTAACCGACTGGGAATTACGGTTACAAAGAAGCTCGGTAAAGCGGTTGTGCGCACGAGAGTACGTCGTATTCTTCGCGCCGCATATTCCTCCCTCGAGAGGGAAAACAATATTAAAAAAGGACTGCTCATAGTTATAGCGGCAAGACCTGCCGCCGTCACAGCCAAAAGCGGCGATATCTACGGGGACCTGCTCTATGCGGCAGGCAAGCTCGGGCTTATTCTGCCCGCGCCGCAAAAGCCGGCAGAGAGCGGTACGCTATGAAGCATATAGCCATAGCGTTGGTGAAGCTTTACCGAAAGCTCATCTCTCCGCTGAAGCGCCCGTGTTGCCGCTTCACGCCGACCTGCTCGCAGTATGCGATAGAAGCCTTCTCCGAATGGGGCTTTATCCGCGGGCTCGGGCTGACAATATGGAGAATACTCAGATGCAATCCTTTTTGCAGGGGAGGCAGCGACCCTGTTCCCAAAAGAAAAAGATGATTTTTCCGCTGTTTATTTCCTATCAAGGAGAAAAAAATGAATAAGATTTTTGCAAGCATATTGAATTTTTTCAATGACATAACAGGGCACTATCTCATAGCCCTTCTGCTTGTTGCGCTTCTTGTGAAGCTGGTTCTTCTGCCCTTTGGTATAAAGCAGCAGAAAACCGCGCAGAAGCAGGCGAAGCTCCGTCCCAAGGAGATGGCTATCCGCAAGAAGTACAGCGGCAGAACAGACCAGCCCACGATGACAAAAATGAATACAGAGATACAGGAAATGTACCGTGAAGGTGGCTACAACCCTCTCGGCGGCTGCCTGCCTATGATTATTCAGTTTGCCATCGTCATGATTATCTACAGCGTCATGATGAATCCGCTCCAGTATGTCTGCGGATATTCCACAGAAGCTATCGACGCTCTGCGTGAATATCTCGGCGTTGCGGCGGCAAAGAGAGGCGATATAGAGCTTCTCGCAGAGATTAAAGCGGATATGATTCCCGCTATACAGGCACTGGGCAAGGGACTTGAAAACATGACCATGGAATCGCTCCCGAACTTTAGCCTTTTCGGCATGGCGAATGCTCTTGCCGCAAAGCCGACCTTCAAATCGTGGCTTGTCACTATCCCGATAATCACATTTGTCGGTCAGTTCTTCGCATCCAAGCTCCAGAGAAAATTCATGCCCCAGCCCATGCAGGACGGTGCGCAGACAAAATCCATGAATGTTATGATGGATCTTTTCCTGCCTGCCATGACAACAGTCATCGCGTTTACCGTTCCCGCCGCAGTCGGTATCTACTGGTTCTTCAATAATATGCTCGGTGTGCTCCAGACCGTTATTCTCGCAAAGGCTATGCCTCTGCCCAAGATCACGGAGGAGGATATCAAGGCTGCCGAAAGCGAATACAGCGCCAAGAATGCCAAGAAGAAGCTTGCCGAAGCGAAGAAAAAACAGCGTCTCTCCGACGATTACGATTCCGATGAGGAGGACGCAAGCTTTGATGACGGCGGTCCTACCCGCTATGACAGAGATTGATTAGTAATTTGTAATTTTATTGAGGTAAATTAAAGTAATGAAGAGTGAAGTTACTGTTCGCGCTTCTACAGTCGATGATGCCGTTGCCAAAGGTGCGGCTGAACTCGGCGTTGAGGTAAGCGAAATTGAGTATGAGGTTCTCGAGGAGCCGAAAAAAGGCTTTCTCGGAATCGGAGGTTCTCCCGCCACCGTTAAGGTAACATATGTTTTCAAGCCGGTTGTTGCCGCTGCCAAGTTTGTCAATACTCTTATTGAAAATCTTGAGCTGAATGCGACAGCTACCATCGAGGAAACAGGAAACGGCGAAGCCACCGTTACCGTTTCGGGTGATGATGCGAGCGCTCTTATCGGTCATCACGGAGATACACTCGATGCTTTCCAGTATCTTGTGAATCTCGCGGCAAACAAGAAAGAGAATGACGAGAGAAAATATACACGCTTTACGGTCGATATAGAGAATTATCGCGAAAAGAGAGAAAAAACTCTCCGCGCGCTCGCAAACCGTATGGCTGAAAAGGTCAAAAAGACCGGCAGAAGCATCAGCCTCGAGCCGATGAATGCCTATGAGCGCAGAATCATTCATTCCGAGGTTCAGCTCATCGAGGGCGTGACCACAAATTCCGTCGGTCAGGAGGGCAATCGCCGCGTCATCATTTATATTGAAGGAACGGCAAAACCCACAGAGGCAAAGGCGCCCCGCGCAGGAACAAGAAGCAATGACCGTCGTCGCGGCGGTAAAAAGGGAGACAGAAGAAGCGGCGCTCCGAAAGAGAAGCGCTCGGATTCTGCCGAGAGACCTGTTTATAAGCGCCCCGACACACCCCGTCCTCAGCCGAGAAAGATAGAAAAGGCAAAGGACCTCGACAGTTATTTTGCAAAGCTGCGTGAATTCGGAAGCACTATCCAGTAAATAAGAGCCGTCAGGCTTGAAACCAAAATGCCCGTCGGTGTGAGACGGGCATTTTTCATAAAAACATTTTGCTTTTGCGCACCCGCAATCAAAGTTTTCGTGCACCTTTTTCATTAAAGTTTCGCTCAAGCCTTTGGGGAGGCTTGCTCGGTCAAGGGCAAGAAGCCCTTGTCGCGCTCCGCAGAGCGCGAAATCTCGCATCGGCGTTTTCTTTTTGATAGCTTTTTCTTTTGCGGCGGCGATGGCAAAAGAAAAA
>CAJKRH010000070.1 GCA_905202255.1 uncultured Ruminococcus sp. | reverse complement strand
TCTTAAATGACTTTTGCCGCTGACTCCGTCTCGGCGACGCCGTTCAGAGGTGGCTTCGCCACCCTGAACCATCCTCTTCGTCAGTGAAAAGCGCGAGAAAGAGAAAAGTTGCTTTATGTTTCTATACGGCGGCAGCAAGCCGTACCCTGTCTCGGCGACGCCGACACACATGCTTCGCATATGTGTCAATTCCCGCCCTACGATATAAGCCCAAGTATAGCCAACAGAAAAAGAAAAAAATATGTACTCTATCCCGTCAGCGCACAAACTTCCCAATTTCCGCACCCAAACTTGAACCGCGAGGTTCGCCATAGTCTGACATGGCACAGCAGTGAATCCGAGTCGGCGCTTTAGCGTTTCGAACCTGTAGCCGTGGCTAAGCTATAGCGGGACGGTCGGGGCATTTTGTTCGCACTGGTCGCCGCGAGGCGACAGGGGGAGATATATAAGAGGGGGAACGCCTCTTATATGACTTTTGGTACTTTTGGTCATACAAAAGTACGATAAAGGAAAAGTTTCTTTATGTTAAAGATAACACCTCATCCACCGCTATCGCGGTCCCCCTTCTCCCACTGGAGAAGGCTCTCTATCCGCTTTTTCTTTTGACGAAGCAGGCGCAAAAGAAAAAGCTATCAAAAAGAAAACGCCGGAATGAGATTTCGCGCTCTGCGGAGCGCGACAAGAGCTACGCGCTCTTGACTGCGCCGCCTTCCCCAAAAGGCGGGCGAAAACTTTAGTCGGCAGGCAAAAACTTTGATTGTGCGTGAAAACTTTAATCGTGCGCGAAAACTTTGGTGATGGCAGAAGTTAAGTAAAGCTCGGTGCAAACCGAAATTTGCCGCAAAAAACAAGCCGCGGCAAAATGCCGCGGACTGTTTTCATTATAAATAAACCCTGCTTAAATATTCTTCTGTCTGAATGTTGCGCAGACTGTATCCGTGCAGGAGGTTGCATAGCTCGGTCCTACGCTGATTTTCTCTGCTGTGCAGTGGCATTCGCCGTCATGGTAATAACAGTTTGTTACATCACAGGCAACACCCTTATTTTCCTTGCATGTCTTGCAGGTGCAGGTATCTTTTCTTGTATTATCCATAATAATTTTTTACCCCTTTCTTTCGGGTAAAAATATTTTGCGCAGTTATTTTTATATTATACTTAAAAAGCTGATTGAAAAAGCGTTATTTTCGCTTGACGCATTATTAAAATTTTGATTTATCATGTCCCATTTTGCGCGATGTGTGCATTTTCGGGGCGAGCCGCGCCCAAAATAGCGCAGAATGGACGAAAACCGAGCGTCGCCGTACGAGTGTACGGCAGTCGAGAGTTTTCGTTCATAGCGCAAAACTTTTTATCAAACGGAATTTTTGAGTTGAAAACTCAAAAATCACCGACAGAAAAAACAATAATCTTTATCTGACATATTATTTAAGATTTTCAAAAATCATGTCCCGTTTTGCGCGGTGTGTGCATTTTCGGGGCGGCTAATAAAGGAGAATGAAATTGGCATTATTTACAATAGGTGATCTGCATCTTTCCCTTTCCGTCGCAAAGCCGATGGATGTTTTCGGCCCGCGATGGGAAAATTATACGGAAAAAATCAAGGCAGGCTGGGAAAATACCGTCGGCGAGAACGATACCGTTCTCGTGGCGGGTGATATCTCATGGGCAATGAATGCAGAGGAGCTGAAGCCCGATTTTGATTTCATCGAGGCGCTCCCGGGCAAAAAAATCCTGCTCAAAGGCAATCATGACTACTGGTGGCAGACGCAGGCAAAACTTGATAAATTTCTTATTTCAAACGAATATAAAACCATCTCATTCCTCCATAACAATGCCTATATCTGCGAGGATTTCATCCTCTGCGGTTCGCGCGGCTGGTATGACGAGAGCAAGGACAACCTCGTGAAAAACGCCAGCAATACAAAAATCATCGCGCGCGAGGTTCAGCGCATAAAATTCAGCCTTGATGCAGGCTGTGCGCTTGAGGACGCGACCCATCCGCGCGAGAAAATCATGTTTCTCCATTTCCCCGCCATATTCAAGGGCTATATGTGCGATGAAATAATCGCCACGCTTTATAAATACGGGATTGAACGCTGCTATTACGGGCATATCCACGGAAATTACGAGGCGCGCCCCGTGATAAATTATGCCGATATCGACTTCACGCTCATTTCTTCCGATTATCTTAACTTTATTCCTATGAAAATAGAGCCGAAAAAAGAAAAATAACAGTTGACTTTACGGCAAAAAAATGGTATAATATATAATGTATGTATAAATGACAATTTGTAAGGTTTCGGAGGCGTTTTTCCGCACCCGAATCCGAGAAAGGAATTTCAAAAAATGAAGCTTCTTAATGTAAAAGACATTGCAACAAACGAAAAGGAAATCGAATTTTCCATCGACCGCGCCGCATTTGATGCGGAAGTGAATAATGTTTATAAGAAAAACGCTTCCAAATTCAATGTTCCCGGCTTCCGCCGCGGAAAGGCTCCCAAGGCATTCATCGAAAAAATGTACGGCGAGGGCGTTTTCTATGAGGATGCGCTCAATAACCTTCTCCCGAAGGAATATGAGGCTGTTCTCGCAGAGACAAAGCTCGATACGGTCAGTCGTCCCGAGATAGACATCAAGTCCATCGACGAAAGCGGCGTTGTCATCACGGCAAAGGTATTTACCCGCCCGCTCCTCACAGTTACCGAATACAAGGGTCTCAAGGCTACAAGAGAGAATGTTACGGTTGCCGATGAGGCAGTTGACGCCGAGATAGAAAAGGTTCGCGAGAGAAATGCCCGCGTGCTCGAAATCTCCGACAGACCCGCGCAGAACGGCGACGAAGTAGTATTTGATTTCGACGGCTATGCAGACGGCAAGGCTTTTGAAGGCGGCAAGGCAGAAAATTATTCTCTCAAGCTCGGCTCCGGTCAGTTTATCCCCGGTTTTGAAGAGCAGATAGTCGGCAAGAGCATCGGCGAAGATTTCGATGTAAATGTCACATTCCCGAATGAATACCATGCAACAGAGCTTGCAGGCAAGCCCGCAGTATTCAAGTGCAAGATTCATGAGATAAAGGAAAGCCAGCTTCCCGAGCTTGACGACGAATTTGCAAAGGATGTTTCCGAATTCGATACACTCGCTGAATATAAGGCAAGCGTAAAGGCAAAAATGGAAGAGAGCGCAAACAAGACAGCGGATGCCGCAGTCGATGAGCAGCTCATGGCTGAGCTTATAGCAAAGACCGAGGGCGATATCCCCGAGGTTATGTTTGAAAACGAAACAGACGCGGCTCTTCGCGACTATGAGATGCGTCTGCGCTACAGCGGTCTCGACCTCAATACATTCCTCGGCTATACGGGCAAAACCATGGAGCAGCTCCGCGAGGATTTCCGTCCGCAGGCTGTCAAGCAGGTTAAATCCAGACTTGCTCTCGAGGCTATAGCAAGAGCCGAAAATCTCGAGGCTACCGATGAGGATATCGAGGCAGAGTTCGGTAAGATTGCCGAAGCATACGGCATGGAAGTCGAAAAAATCAAGGAAAATATTCCCGCAGAATCCATCCGCGAGGATGTTCTCGTAGGCAAGGCAGCGCTTCTTGTCCGTGACAACGCAGTTATCACAAAGCAGCGCAAGAAGAGCACGGCAAAGAAAACCGCAAAGAAAGAAGCTCCCGCTGAGGAAGCTTCCGCCGAGGAAGCTCCCGCTGAGGAGAAAGCTTCCGAGAGCGAAGACAAATAATGAATTTTTGAATTCGCAGGCATTTTTGTCCTGCGAATTTGATTAAATGCGAAAAAGCGCGAAAAAGCGCATTTTCAGGCAAAAAATACGAAAATACGGAGGTTTTTATAATGTTGGTACCATATGTTGTGGAGCAGACAGGCAGGGGCGAGCGTTCATACGATATCTATTCCCGCCTTCTCAATGACAGAATAATATTTCTTTCCGATGAAGTAAACGATGCTACGGCATCGCTCGTAGTAGCCCAGCTTCTCTATCTCGAGGCGCAGGACAATACAAAGGATATCAGCCTCTATATCAACAGCCCCGGCGGCTCCGTCAGCGCAGGCTTTGCGATATTCGATACGATGAACTTCATCAAATGCGATGTTTCCACCATCTGCGTAGGCATGGCGGCAAGCATGGGCGCATTTCTTCTCGCCGCAGGCGCAAAGGGCAAGAGATATGCCCTGCCGAACAGTGAAATAATGATTCATCAGCCGCTCGGCGGTATGCAGGGTCAGGCAAGCGATATGAAAATCCATGCCGACCATATCATCAAAACGCGCGAGCGTCTGAATACCGTTCTTTCCGAGCGCACGGGCAAGAGCATAGAAGAAATAACACGCGATACCGAGCGCGATAATTTCCTTTCCGCCGCAGAAGCCGCGGAATACGGACTTATCGACAAGGTTATCGACAAAAGACTTTAAAATAAAACCGGCAGACTGTCGGTGAACGGAGGAAAAAGTGGCGGACAAGAAGAAAAAGACAAATGAACCGGAAAACCGCTGCGCATTTTGCGGAATACCCGAAAGTCAGGCGGCAGGGCTTGTTCCCTCGCTGATACCCGGGATTTATATATGCGACGACTGCGTAGTCCGCGCAAAGCGAATGATAGATGACTACATGGAGGGAGCGCCGGACGGCGAAATACCGCCGCTTACCGAGCTGCCCAAGCCTGCCGAGCTGAAAGCAAAGCTTGATGAATATGTCATCGGTCAGGACGCGGCAAAAAAGGCGCTCTGCGTCGCCGTATACAATCATTACAAGCGAATTTCAGCGCTGAAAGGCAAGAAAAAAGATGACGGCGTGGAGATTCAGAAGAGCAATGTTCTGCTCATAGGTCCTACAGGCGTGGGCAAGACTTTTCTTGCGCAGACGCTGGCAAAGCTCCTGAAGGTTCCTTTTGCCATAGCCGATGCCACGACGCTTACGGAAGCGGGTTATGTCGGCGAGGATGTGGAAAACATATTGCTCCGTCTCATTCAGGCGGCGGATTATGATGTGGAGCTTGCACAAAAAGGTATTATTTATATCGACGAAATAGACAAAATCTCGCGCAAGAGTGAAAATCGCTCGATCACACGCGATGTTTCGGGCGAGGGCGTCCAGCAGGCACTGCTGAAGATTCTCGAGGGCACTGTGGCAAATGTGCCTCCGCAGGGCGGCAGAAAGCACCCGGGGCAGGATTTCATTCAGATAAATACGGAAAATATCCTCTTTATCTGCGGCGGCGCTTTTGACGGGCTGGAACAGATAATCGAGCAGAGAAACGGCAAGCAGTCGATAGGTTTCCGCGGTGAAGAAAAGAAGCAGGAAAACAAAAATGCGACCTTCATCGATGTCACTCCGCATGATATCGTGAAATACGGGCTCATCCCCGAAATGGTGGGCAGACTGCCTGTCATCGTCGGTCTGGAAAAGCTCGATGCCGACGCGCTCACCCGCATACTCCGCGAACCGAAAAATTCGCTTATCAAGCAGTATGTGAAGCTTTTCAAAATGGATGACCTGAAATTGGAGATAACAGACGGTGCCGTCAAGAAGATAGCCGAGCTTGCCATAGCACGCAATGCCGGCGCGCGCGGTCTGCGCTCCATAATGGAGGAGATAATGCTCCCCGCAATGTATGAAGCACCCTCCATGAAGGATATTTCGGGCGTAAAAGTAGATCTTGATACCGTAGAGACAAAGAAAATAAAATACATCAAAAAAGAAGCATAAAAAATGTCCGCCTGAAATAGGCGGATATTTTTTGCTTGTTTTGCTCTCTTAATGTTGGCTCTCCATGGGTAAAGTTTTCACGCACCATCATTAAAGTTTTCGCCCGCCATAATAGAAATTTCGCTCAAGCCTTTTTAAAGGCTTGCGAGGTCGAGGACGCGGAGTCCTTGTCGCGCTCCGCAGAGCGCGAAATCTTATTTCGGCGTTTTCTTTTTTGTAGCTTTTTCTTTTGCGCCTGCTTCTGCAAAAGAAAAAGCGAAAAGGCATATATCTTTTGTTTTGGCTGTTTGCTGTACTCCGACTTTATCTTGTAGGGGTCGGCGCCGTCGACGACCCGCGATGATACATAAAACTACTTTTATCTTATCGTACTTTTGCATGACCAAAAGTACCAAAAGTCATTTAAGAGGGCTTTCCTCCCTCTTAAAAATCTTCTTCC